>JACSRR010000382.1 GCA_014879635.1 Ignavibacteriaceae bacterium
TTTTTAATGCAAACTTTAATTTAAATATTTACCTGAACCATTAAAAAGTAATTTATTCTGCCATTTTTTCTGAAATGTCTTTCCTATATCAAAGATTTCTTAAAAAACTTAGCTATCTTGCAAAATTACAACTTTTTACCACTTTATAGAAGCACCCGCTTGAATACTAAAACCGGGATTTCTATACAAACCCCACGCCGGAAATTCTTGATTTATTAAATTTTCTGCAATCACTTTTATTTCAACATTTCTGTTTAAGCGGTAAGTAGCGTCAAACTCTACATTAAAAAAAGGATCAATAGAGTTAGTGTTAGCAATATCTGTGTAAGTTCCGCTTGTAAGCGTTAGTTTGGCATTTATGTCTATTTCATTAGTAATTGCAGTACCGTAACCAGCAAAAACTTCAAGTGATGGTACAAAAGGAATTTGCTTTCCGTCTGAATCTCTCAAGTGATTATATTTTGCTTCACCGTAAAATCTACCCAAGTAACCGGGGAAAATCACAAAACTTCCGTAACTCGAAAAACTTGTAACATCTGCTGGTGCCACATTAAATTTACCCGTTGTTCCGTCTTGAACAAAATAGTAATAATTAGTGCTGTTAAAAAACTTCAACCCGCCTTTAACTTCCCACAAATCTTGAGATTCAAATTTTATTGAGCCATTTAAAGCGTGGTCTTCTTTATAGTAGTAATTTTGCAAGAAATTTTCGTTAAAATATCTGTTTTGCTTCAATAAATCCCTGTTGCTCATAATAATTACCGAGGGAGAATATGAAGCAATGATATAAATTCCGTTGAAAAACTTCATTGAAAATCTGGCTTGCGGTTTTAACACTGCATCGTTATCGTTAGTGATGTATTCTATACCGCCGTAAACTTTTGCAAAACGGGAAATATTAAAGCCACCGAGACCCGTTAAAGAAAGCCGGCTGCTTGCCAATCCTTTTTCATTTTGGTTATCTAAAGAAACCTGCGAAAATTTCACCTCAGATTGTACTTCAATAAACTCAATTTGGAAATTAGCGAAAGCATTTACGCGTAAAATTTGCTCCGAAAAAACAGTGCCTGCTAAATCGGTTATCTCTCCCTTTAACGATAACCCTACTTGATAGACATCAGATGCCGAAGATTTTAAACCGAGTTCCGTATTTCCGGTAGAAAGTTGTTGTTGTAATTCCGGAGTTGTAGATTCAAACAGGCGGTATGTTGAGCGGGTGTAATCAATTTTTCCGAATATTTCTGCACCGGGTAGAAACTCTGACTCTGTATCAGTAAAAAACTTAAAACCGGTAAAACCGGTGAAAAAACTTTCGTCTGCATTGGGTAGATAATCCCTTCTTAAAAAACCCTTTGCACCAAAATTTATCATAGCTCCGCGAAGAGGTATTGTAAAATCCAAATCTGCCTTAGGGAGAAAAAGATTGCCGGAGGTGAGGGTAAAACTACCTGAAACAAATTCAAGTTTTGGTTCAAAGTCAGCCACCGGTCTTTGTGGGTCACGCAAATGTGCAAAAGTGAGATTATATTTTGGTAAAGGTGGTCGTAAAAACTCGGGACCTAGAGTATTAACTAATTCGGAATCCAACTTTTTAAGAACGGGAAATTGGAAAGTTCTTTTACCTGTTATAACAAATTGCGGCAAGTCGTAATCAACCCTGCCGCCTAAATCCTGTGAATAAATTGAAACACAAAAGAGAAACGAAAAGCAAAATAAAACCTTTTTCATCATTTTATATTCCTCAATTTAGTTCTTGCCTCTTTTGCAGCATCGTCATCAGGGTATTTTTTAATAATAGAATTTAATATTTCTCTTGCTTTCTTTTTATCACCGGTAGCCAAATAACAATCAGACAGTACTAATTCCGATTTTATTACCCATTCTTCAAACCTTCCGAACATTGATTTAACTCTAACTAAAGCCGTTATTGCCTGATTGTATTGCTCAGATTTAAACAATGCAACTCCCTGCAAATACTGAGCCTCTGCGGCAATTTCATCCGTTCTGGTTGAAACTACCCTCTGAAACATTTCAATTGCCCTGTCAAATCTACTAAATTCAATTTCAATCTTACCTTTTTCAATTCTTGCTTTGTCTGCAAAAACAGATTCAATGTAATAGTAAATAATTTCGTCAAGAGCATCGGCGGCATTTCCTTTATCATCAAGGTCAATAAAAACTAACGCTTTCATAAAAAGTAACTCGGGCACCCTCTGATTTTCTTTAAATCTATCGATAGCCTTTTCAAGTAACCTAAGCGCTTCGTCATATCTCTTCTCTTTTCTTAAAATAATAGAAGACTCAACGGCAGCTAAAAAAGAAGCTTCGCTTTCGGGGTATCTTTCGAAACAGATAGTGAGATTTGAAAGTGCGTTCTGCAAATCACCCATCATTTGATACGATTTTCCGAGCCAGAAAAAAGCATCGGCTGTACTCTGCGAGCCGGGAAACTTGTTCAGAAACTCAAAATAACTATCGGCAGCCTTACGGTAATCTCCTTGGCTATAATATAGTTCGCCCTTTTTAAGAAAAATCTTATCTGCGTTTTCAACTCCGGGATGTGACCTCAAAAAATCATCTATAACGGTAACTGCTTTTTCTGATTCTCCCAATGCAAAATAGCAATATTGTATTCCGTTTAAAGCATCGCCAACTTGTTGTGAGGCGGGGTATTCGTTTAAAATAACTCTGTAAAAATAGATAGCAGTATCATGTTGCGCCAAGTTAAAATACGAATCACCAAGAGAGTAGTAAATTACCGGGAGTAAATTTTTGTTTTTAGTTCTATTTAACAGAGCTGTAAATTCCGAAATAGCCTGTTCATAGTTAGCTTCCTGAAAATAGATCCAACCTATTAAATAACGGGAATTCTCTACATACGGAGATGAAGGAAAGTTTGAGACTAAAACTCTAAATTCTGTGATTGCCTCTTTCGATTTTCCTTGATTATACAGCGAGAGTGCGTATTGGTAAACTACATAATCGCCGTCCTTAAAGTTTTTTTCAGCTTTCAACGAATTATAAATTGCTGTTGATTTACTGAACTCCCTGTTTGCGAAATAACTTTCTGCTAATCTTAATTTTGCATCCACAATTTTGGGATCTGCGGGGTATTTGTTGGTAAAGTCTTCGAAAGCAAATTTTGCACTCTCGTAATCTCGTAAATTAAAGAGAGAGTATGCCGAGCCGTACAACGCTGCGTTTGCTTCCGGTTCAAGTCTCGGTGAAACTTTTTTGTAATATCTTAGTGCTTTTTTGAAGTCCTCTTTTTTGAAATTAATTTCGCCTTGAAATAGAGATACTTTATGCGTTTCAAATCTTGGGTCTAAATACTCTAAATTCAAAAACTCCGTTTCAGCTTCGTTTAATTTACCTGAATAATAGAGCGCCGCACCCTTCCCTAACATTCCTCTTTTTAAATATCCGGAATTTTGTTTTGACTCTTTCATAGCTAAATCAAACCGGATATAAGCCGAATCATACTTGGTTGTGTTTAAGTAAATTTCACCTAAAATTAAATTCGATTTAATTCTAATATCCGAATCAAAGCTGTTTGAAGCGTCAATTAAATAGTTTTTTGCCGAATTAAATGCTTTTGACGCATAAAACACTAAAGCAAGCTGATACTTTGCTCCGGGTGTAAATTTACTTTCGGGATAGTCTTTAACAAATTCTTCAAATATTTTTATTGCTACTTCTTCTTCACCCAAATATCTTTTAATCTCGCCCGACCAATATCTTGCCTCAATTGCTAATGAATCAGCACCGCCTGAAAGTGTTGTAAAATTATCATAAGCTTTGGCATATTCCCTCTGTTGTAAATAACACCAACCGAGAGCAAAGGTTACATCTCTTGATACCATTTCGGCGGGGAATTTATCTTTTATATTTTGCAGTAATTTTATGGCATATTCTGTTTCGCCTACCCTATAATGGGCATCAGCCAAAAAGAACATTACATCAATATCATCTTTAAGGTCGTTTTTTGCGAAACGGGGGTCGGCAAGTTCAATAATTGTGAAGTCAAACTCGCCCATTAAAAAATAGGCTATTCCAATTCTGAGTTGGGCTAATTTGTACATATCGCTCTCTTTAAAAAACGAGAGAACTTTTTCGTAATAATCGACAGCCTTTTGGTACTCACCCAATTTTTCATAACAGTTGCCGATAGAATAAAATGTTTCGGCTTTTAAAGTGTTAAATCTCAAATGTTGTTCGGCATCTCTAAAATATTCTAACGCCTCGGCATACATACCCTGCCTGTAAAAGGCATCTCCGATATAATAATATGCTGTACCGTATCTCGGATTGTTTGGATAATTAATATTAAACCGTTGAAGAATTTCCCTGCTTTTTTCAAAATCCCCTAAATATCCGTACAAATACCCGAGCCTAAGCATTGCTTCTTCACGAAAATTTGAATACTCATAACGGTTAATTAAAAATTCATACCCTGCAACTGCTCCTGCATATTCACCAAGATTATAGAGAGCCTCTGCCGAGTAAAATTTCGCATAAGCATAAAATTCATCTTCAGGTACACGATTACTTAAAAAACTTTCAAAAAGACGATATGCTTTGGCATATTCTTCGTTTTGAAAATTCTCTAAAGCATCATAATACTCGCTTTGTGAGAACACCTGTAAAAAAGGAATAAGAATAATTAAAAAAAGTTTTTTCATCTTGTCCAAAAAAAGATAAATAAAATATAAAACAAAAGAGTGCTAGTAAGAGCTGCGGCAAAATTAACCATATCATTATTAAATAAGGCTTTACCCCTTATTAGATTGGTACTTTGAGAACAGTGTTCCCTCTTTTCTGTGGTAATTCCGCAAACCTTACAATTAAAAATACCTTGAACGGTACTTCCGAAAATGCTGTCTATAAAACACCCTGCAAAACCAATTCCTGCAATAAATAAAAATATTTGATAATTTCCAATAAAATAAAGTGCAGAAAAAGCTATAGTAAACGAACCGGCTAACGCACCTAATGGGCTTATAGGA
>JACSRR010000229.1 GCA_014879635.1 Ignavibacteriaceae bacterium
AGATGTGTATAAGAGACAGGCTTAAATCTTCGCCAACATTTTCATCAGTTTTCGTAGATACATTAACTTTAGAACAGAAAGAAATTTTACAGTCCACAGGTCAATACGTACTAGTGGCAACAATATCTGAATATAAACGAGAAGCTTTATAATATGCCGCCAAGATATAGAAATGTAAACAAAAGATTAAATGAAGTTTTATCGACTTCTCAGAATAAAAGTTATTTTGTGGGAGCTGTTACTGTTGTGTTTATTGTAATTATGGCTATGGTTGGAATTATCCCTGCCTATAGTGCTTTTACATTTCAGAATGAGGAAAATGGGAAACGAGATATTGTTATTGAAAAACTTTCTAATAAATTAAGAATATCTCAAGCATTGTCTAAGGAGTATGATCAAAAAACGGGATTAGTAAATTATTTTGACTATACATTTCCTGATAGTGCAGAGCAGGAAGAGATAGTCACTTTGTTAAATGATATTGTTACAACAAATAATTCTTTTCTGCAGAAAATAACATTTAGCAAAAATCCTACTCCCAATTTTGTACAATCAGGGTACGAGGCAGAAATAAAATCCCAACAAGTAAATATTACATCAGAGGGATCGCAGAGCTCTTTATTGAACATAGTTCGAGATATAGAAAGTTCAAGAAGAATATTTAATATTTCTACATTGACTCTTGATAGAAAGCCTCAAGACATAATTGATCAGGGTGGAGCAGTTAACGGCGAATATACTCTTAACTTACAGTTAGAATACTATTTTTATACAAGTTCAGTAGAGAATTAATATGAATAAATCTTGGTTAACATTAATAATTCTTGGGGTACTATTTTTAGTGGCTGCAATAGCCTGGGAAGCCTATCAGAACTTTTCTGGAGCTAGAAGTAATATAGACATAACACTAATAGATTATCAACGTGATACCTTATTCACATCAACACTAGAAAAACACCTTTCTTCTGATCCAAGATATATCAATAGACAAGACGAGTTCTCCAAATTGGAGCAGTAATTATTCTCCTCTTAAACTTTGAATAAATGCATCAGCATCAGAGATTAATACTTCTCTTGGCTTTGAACCATTAGCAGGCCCAACAACACCCAGTTCTTCTAACTCTTCAAGTAAACTTGCAGCTCTGTTAAAGCCAATTCTTAACCTCCTTTGTAAAAATGAAGATGATCCTTTTTGACTAGCAACTACAATTCTTATTGCTTGTTCAAGCATATCCCCATCGTTTCCAAATTCACTTGTATCAGCACCTGCGTCCATATCGTCTTTTTCAGAAGTTTGACTTTCTACAATTTCGTTAATGTATTCTACTTCAGGAGCTTGAGACTTTAGAAAATCTACAATGTGAATAACTTCCTGTTGATCAATAAAGGAACTTTGTAATCTTGTAGATTTTGGCTTGTCAGGAGCTTTATAAAGTAAGTCTCCGTAGCCAAGCAAGCTTTCGGCACCTATTCTATCAAGAATAACTCTTGAATCGGTAGAGCTGGTAACACTCATACCAATTCTACCTGGAATGTTAGCTTTAATAATACCTGTAATAACATTTACAGAAGGTCTTTGTGTTGCAAGTATTAAATGAATACCAACAGCTCTAGCTTTTTGGGCGAGTCTTACAATTGCCGTTTCAGCATCTACTTTGTTTGCAGTCATCATCATGTCTGCCATCTCGTCAATTACAATTACAATATATGGCATTGCTGCAAAACCTTTCTTCTGGTTATAGCCAACTATATTTCTTACCTGTTCTCTTGCAAGGTTAGTATATCGAATTTCCATTTCCTTAACTGCCCATTGTAGAGCGTTTACAACTTGCTTCATGTCTGTAATAACAGGAGTAAGCAGGTGGGGAATACCGTTATAGTCAGAAAGTTCAACTTGTTTCGGGTCAACCAGAATAAATTTAACCTCATCTGGCGTTTTCTTCATTAAAATGGAAGCAATAAAGGAATTCGTTAAAACAGATTTACCCGAACCCGTAGCACCAGCAATAAGCAAGTGAGGCATTTTTTGTATATCAGCAATTACAGATGTTCCATCAATATTTTTCCCAATTGGAACTGGTAATGCAAAATCATTGCGTTCCATTTCATTTGATTCCATGATTTCCTTAAATCTAACCATATCTCGTTTTGATCTAGGTACCTCAATACCCAAATACGTAGTTTCTGGAATAGATTCAATTCTAACCGCTTTTGAATCAACACCCAGTGCCAAAGCAATGTTTTCGCTTAATGTTGAAACTTTTGCAACTTTTATACCCAAAGGAATATTTAAAGCATATTGAATTACTGAAGGTCCAATAAATGAGTCTTCAACTTTTGCTTCTATGCCAAATGAAGCTAATATCTGCTCAATAATTCTTGCATTCTGATCTATAGCCGGTTCATGAGCCTTAGCTTTCTTAAATGGAATTAGTAAGCTTAATGGCGGTAATTTCCAGCCTGGATATTTTAAATCGTCTTGTTTTAATCCATCTTCCCCAATTTCACCTTCTTTGATTTCAACATTATCCTTATCTGATTGAGAACGTTTCATTGGAACTGGAAGTGGTCTGATTGGTTCATCATCGTCATCATCTTTTGAGTCCTTATCAGGCATATTCTTTTTTTGATTTATTAACGCATTAAAGTCTCCTAATCTTGATGCTTTTACAGGTACTTCAGGCTGTACTTCCTCTGATATTTCACGATTAAATAGATAGTTGTAAACTTTTGCAATCCATCCAAAAAATACAACAATTTTATCTATAATCTGGCTTATGCTCATGGATATTGCAATTGGTGCAATAATTAAAACAGCTAATAGAAGAATTATTCTAGTTCCAAATTCTACAGAGACTGTATTTCCAAAAATATCTTGAACAATAAATTTTCCAACGATACCGCCTAAACCCTGTTCACCTCTGTCTAATTCACGTTCACTGGTTGCGAAAGCCGTAAGCAGAGCAGGAAAGAGAAAGACCAAAAGACCTTGTGCAACTATACTTCGTGTAGAGGCAAAAGGTAGTTTACTGCCTAAAAAATGGATGCCTAATGTAAATAAAAAAATTACTGTTATTACAGTGGAAAACCCAAACAAACCTCTTGCTTGTGTAAACAAGTTGGTTTGATTATCTGTAAACGAAAGTAGAGTTATTAAAAAGAAAATACCTAATAATAAGCTAATTAACCCTATTACCGTAGAGGTTTCTCGGCTGTCATATGTTACATGTTTTTTTCTTGCCATTAATAGTGAAATAACGTGTTTAAGTCCATTCTATCATAGATTGCGGGTAAAGAAACAACTGTTAAATATTGTAATTTTTAAATTTAAAATAATGCTAATATTGATTATATGAAAGTAATGGATAAAGACACTAAATTTGCCCATCTTGGAAAACCAGGAAGTGTTTTTTCAATGGGATTTGCAAGAAGGCTTGATTTGATTGAGTCTAAAATTGAACTTAAAAACAAGATAATACTTGATATGGGTTGTGGAGAGGGTGTGTGGCTTCGAGAATTTGCAAAAATAAGTATGCCAGGCAATGTTTATGGAAGTGAATACGATAATGAACATGTAAAGACAATTCAAGAAAAGTTAACTTCTGCAGAAGAAAGTGAACGACAAACTGATAAATTTCTACAAATCCCTTTAGATAATATTCGTAATTGCCCAGGAGAAAACCTGGACTTTAAAACCGATTTTTTTGATGTAGTTTTTCATAATGAGGTATTGGAGCATGTTCAGGATGATCTTCAGACACTCAAGGAATGTTTTAGAGTTTTAGATTCAAATGGGTTTATGGTCTTTTTTACACCCAACAGGGGATGGCCATTTGAAACACACGGAATGTTTATCAAAGGAAAATACTATTGGGGTAATATTCCATTTCTTCCGTGGATGCCAAAGTTTGTTTATAAAAAATTCGCTCCACATGTTAGAAATTACTCTAATGGTGATATTAAAAGATTAATTAAGGACGCCGGAGGAGAAATTGTTTATCACTCGCATGTATTTTCTGGATTTGATGGTTTAGTTAGAAGATTTGGAGTAGTCGGTAAACTAGTCCAGAGCTTTTTTCATTTTATTGAAAAAACTCCGCTTAATTACTTTGGAATAAGTCATTTTGTAATTGCTAAAAAGAGTTAGTCTTCTTTTTCCAATTCCCCCATTCTCCATAATATTTTTCGGCATGTTTTTCTAATTGTTTTTTGAAGACTATTCCAGCACTTCCCAAAACCATCATTCCTAAGAATCCCCCAACAAGCATTTTTATTATTCCATTATTCAAATACCTTCTTTCTGAATGACTAAATGTAGTTTTTAGTACACCAAACTTAAGTTTCAATTTTTTTGCCTTTCTTATAATTTCTTGGTCTTCGGTAATTCTCATTTTTTCATTGAATCCTCCAATTTTTTCGAAAGCCCTTCTATTGAAAAATAAAGTAGCTCCTGTTGCCATAGCCAAGGGTGTTTTTTCACGGAGTTTAAATGATGTGTTTGTCGCAATATTATGCATATTTTGTGAAATTAATTTTGAATCTATGGAAAACATTGAGCAAGCTACATCTAATTTTCTTTTACTAAACTCACTAAGGGATTTTTCTAAAAAATCTGGATTGAATGTAATATCAGCATCTAGAAAAAGTATTATTTCTCCAATAGATGCTTTAAATCCATTATTTCTTCCTACACTTTGAATTCCTCCTTTAACAACCTTTGCACCACTTAGTTTGGCTATTTCAGCTGTTTTATCTGTAGAATTAGCATCTGCAACTATTACTTCAAAGTCTTTATAGGTTTGATTCTTAAGCACTCTCAATAAATTAGGTAGAAACTCTTCCTCGTTTAGGGCTGGTATTATTATTGAAATCATTTTTTATACTTTACTTCTTTGGATAATATCATAATCAACTTTTAATTTTCCGCTTTTAACTCTTTT
>JACSRR010000051.1 GCA_014879635.1 Ignavibacteriaceae bacterium
AACTATAATAGTGAAATCAAAAAAGCAGTAAATATATTCTGGGGAGTCAGAGACAATCAGTACCGCAATCAAAACAAACAAGATAGTGGAACTAGAGGGGCTGTTACAGGGAAAAAACAATTAGACGGATTTGTAGAACTCTTTCGTAAAATTTCTCTTGAACTTGGCATCCCGGATAAATATATTTTTACAAAAAAGACTGTTTTGCCTGGTTATTTTCGTCCTGCAAAAGATTGGGATTTCTTGGTATTATCACCACAAAATGAAATTTTAGTGTGTTTAGAGTTTAAGTCTCAAGTTGGATCCTTCGGAAATAATTTTAATAATCGTGTAGAAGAAGCGATCGGCAATTCTACCGACTTTTGGACAGCATTCCGCGAAAAAGCATTTAATACAAGTGCCATTAAACCTATGATTGGATATTTTATTATTGTAGAGAAAACAGAAAAGTCAACTTCTCCTGTTAAAGTTTCCGAACCGCATTTCAAAGTAATGAATATCTTCAACGGTACATCATATCTTGATCGTTACAGTATTTTTTGTGAAAGGTTAGTGCGAGAAAAACTATATGACATTACAGCTGTAATGTGGACTTCTAAAGATATTAATCAAATTCAATTCGGTGATTTTAATCCGGCGATTTCTTCAAAAACTTTTATTGATTCTTTTGCAGGTTTTTTGCTCGGTAAAAAATCTCTTTTTAACGAGAAAAGCTAACCCCATGATTTATACATCAAGAAGTAACGGTAAAGAACATGGCTCAGTGATGACTAATCATGAAATTGTTGAATTTATGCTTGATGTTGTGCATTATACTCCTTGTAAAGATCTTTCAAAGGTTACAATATTAGAGCCAAGTGCCGGGTTTGGTGCTTTTGTTCTACCGGTTTTAGAAAGATTATTTTTGTCATCCATAAACTTTAATTTTCCGTTTGAGGTTGCTTTATCAAATGTTTTAGTAGTAGATATTGATTCAAAAAAGATAAAATTTTTAAGGAATAAAATTTTTGAATTCCTTGTAAATAAAGCAGTAAAAAATGCTCAATATTATGCCGCAAATATTGTACAAGAACATGATTTTTTACTTTCGGAGTTTCCGGCTTTTGACATTATTATCGGGAACCCTCCTTATATTCGTCATGAACTTATTCCGGAAGAAAAAAAGCAATATTATCGAAAACATTTTACTACATTTAGACATAGAAGCGATCTGTATATAGCATTTTTTGAAAAAGCTCTTTCTCTCCTCCCGAAACACGGTAAGGTGAATTTTATTTGTTCTAATCGTTGGATGAAAAACAAATATGGTGAACAATTGAGAAAACTTTTAAATAGCTCCTATCATATTTCACTTATAGTTGAGATTGATTGTGATGAAGTTTTTGACGAAAAAGTTACTGCTTATCCAGCAATTACCCTAATCGAAAATAAAAATAGTACCGGATTTTTTGAGGGTAAAATTGAAAAATTATCTCAACTCTCTCAACTCAAAAAATCTTTTCATCTTGGAAATGACAAAGAATGTAAGTTCTTATTTAGTGGGCAAATATTAAATAGTAATTTTTCTACAATTGAAGAACAATGTTTTAAAATTGGGATTGGCTCTGCAACAGGTGCCGATAATATTTTTATTCGGTGTATCAAAGATTTTGGGAATATTGAAAAAGATGTACTTATTCCAATGGTGAAAAGCGAAAATATTATTGATGGAAAGATAATAGATGTAGATCAAGCATTACTAAATCCTGACGGACTTTTCTCACAATGCTTCATAAATTCAAACCATTACCCAAATGCAGAAAAATACCTTGAGGCAAATAGAGAAAAATTGAGTAATCGTTACATAGCAAAAAAGAACCCTGAAAAATGGTACAAAACTATCGATAAAATTGATCCTTTACTGACCAAGAGACCAAAGATTTTAATACCTGACATTAAAAAAAATGGGAGTAGTATTGTTCTTGATTGCGGTAATTATTATCCCCATCACAACATTTATTTTATTACACATTGCGCTAATGAGATTATTCCGCTTCAGGTATTGGGTGCTTTTTTGCTCTCTGATAATATCTATAAACAAATGCAAAATAATAGTGTTTTAATGAGAGGAGGTTATTTTAGGTGGCAAGCTCAAAATTTAAGAAAACTAAAAATCCCCAAACTTTCACTTCTCACAAATAATCAAAAAGTGATTTTGGCATCATCCTTTCTAAAAAGAGATATGGGTGCAATAAACCAAATTGTATCTGATATTTTTCAAAAATTAGAAGGAACAACTGAAAAATTGAGCTCTTCAAAAATCAGTTCAAATCTTATCAACTATGATTTTACCTCATCTAAAAATCACATATCCCAAAAAATGAAAACTAAAAATCAAACCACTAAAAAGAGCAAATTAAAAATTGACCTGTTCCCTGCCGGTTCATCCGGTTAAAATTTGCCGGTAAAAAAACTGTTCAAAGAATTTCCTCCTCCCCTCTTTTAAAAATCATCTATCCCCTTTTTTGCAAACTTGCGGTGAAAAATTTGTTATTATCTCTTATTGAGGTGAAAAAAGGTAGTTTATTTATTAAATTGCTTATTCCTATTTCTTTTATATGAAAAACACAAAATTTAAATATATATTCAAATCAAAAACAAGAATGGATTAAAAATGGAAGAAAAATCAAACGCAACAGGCAAATGCCCCGTTACCGGAATGACATCTACATCACGAGGTACTACAAACCGGGATTGGTGGCCAAACCAGCTTAATCTCGGTATTCTGCATCAACACCACCCTAACTCCAACCCAATGGATCCGGGTTTTAATTATGCCGAAGAGTTTAAAAAACTTGATTATGCTGCTTTAAAGGAAGACCTTTATAAATTAATGACCGACTCTAAAGAATGGTGGCCCGCAGATTGGGGGCACTACGGCGGTTTATTTATCCGCATGACTTGGCATGCTGCAGGTACTTACAGAACGGCAGACGGTAGAGGCGGCGGCGGTACCGGAAACCAAAGATTTGCTCCCGTTAATAGTTGGCCCGATAACGGTAACTTAGACAAGGCAAGAAGGCTTCTCTGGCCCATCAAACAAAAATACGGTAATAAAATTTCTTGGGCAGATTTACTTATTCTCGCCGGTAACTGCGCCCTTGAATCGATGGGTTTCAAAACCTTCGGATTTGGCGGCGGGCGTGTTGATATCTGGCAACCCGAAGAAGATATTTACTGGGGTAACGAAGAAACTTGGCTTGGCGATAAACGCTATAGCGGAGAACGCGAACTTGAAAATCCTTTAGCAGCCGTGCAAATGGGTCTTATTTATGTTAACCCGGAAGGTCCTAACGGCAACCCTGATCCCGTTGCTTCAGGTAAAGATGTTCGCGAAACTTTTGCACGCATGGCTATGAACGATGAAGAAACAGTTGCACTCACGGCGGGCGGACATACATTCGGAAAAGCTCATGGTGCCGGAGATCCTGCGTTGGTAGGTCCCGAACCCGAAGCCGCTCCCATTGAAGAACAAGGTCTCGGATGGATCAACAAATTTGGTACAGGAAAAGGAGCCCACACTACTACTAGCGGTCTCGAAGGCGCTTGGAAACCTAACCCTACTAAATGGGATAACGGCTACTTCGATATGCTTTTCGGTTATGAGTGGGAACTTGTTAAAAGTCCCGCAGGTGCATGGCAATGGTTAGCAAAGGATGTTAAAGAAGAACACATGATTCCCGATGCCCACGATCCTTCAAAAAAACACAGACCCATGATGACTACGGCAGATCTCTCACTTCGTTTTGACCCTATTTACGAACCCATTTCACGACGCTTCCATAAAGACCCCGAAGCATTTGCCGACGCTTTCGCAAGAGCGTGGTTCAAATTGACTCACCGTGATATGGGACCGAAAGCCTTGTATTTAGGACCTGAAGTGCCTTCTGAAGAATTAATCTGGCAAGACCCCGTTCCCACCGTCGATTTTAAACTCGTTGATGATAACGATATAGCCGTACTTAAAGCCAATATTTTAGGATCAGGTCTTTCGATAGCCGAACTTGTTTCAATGGCATGGGCTTCGGCTTCAACATTTCGCGGTTCGGATAGGAGAGGAGGAGCAAACGGAGCAAGGATTCGTCTTGAGCCTCAAAAAAATTGGGAAGCTAATCAACCCGCTCAACTTGCAAAAGTTCTTGATAAGCTTGAAAGCATTCAGAAATCTTTTAACGATGCACAAAAAGACGGAAAAAGAATTTCGATTGCAGACCTTATCGTTTTAGGAGGATGTGCCGCGGTTGAAGCAGCTGCCAAAGCCGCAGGATATAAATTAAATGTACCGTTTACTCCCGGTAGAACAGATGCTTCGCAAGAACAGACTGATGTTGAATCATTTATGTTGCTTGAACCTGAAGCAGATGGTTTCCGCAATTATCAAAAAATGGAATATTCCGTATCAGCCGAAGAAATGTTGGTAGATAAAGCACAACTGCTAACTCTTAGTGCCCCGGAAATGACAGTTTTGGTCGGTGGTCTTAGAGTTCTCGGTGCAAATACTAATCAATCAAAGAACGGAGTATTTACTAAACAAACAGGTCAACTCACAAACGACTTTTTTGTCAACCTGCTTGATATGAATACAACTTGGAAACCTGTATCAGATAAAGGTGATCTGTTTAACGGACACGACCGTAAAACGGGTGAACAAAAATGGACGGGTACCCGTGTTGATTTGATTTTCGGATCAAATTCACAATTGCGTGCCCTTGCAGAAGTATATGCTCAAGACGACTCAAAAGAGAAGTTCGTAAAAGACTTTGCCGCAGCATGGAATAAAGTCATGAACCTTGACCGTTTTGATTTAGCTTAGTATTTACAGTCAATAATAATTAAAGGTGGTCAGACTCTGACCACCTTTTTGTTATTTGAAAAGGGCTTTATTTTTCATTAACGCCGATAGCTTAAAAACATTTTTAGGCAAACGT
>JACSRR010000386.1 GCA_014879635.1 Ignavibacteriaceae bacterium
AGATGTGTATAAGAGACAGGTCTTTTTTCCGAAGAGAAGCTGAAACAGCATTTTACGGAGGGAAAAAGCAAGATGTTCCTCTTTATTTTAATGAGATAAGAGGGGGCACCGGTATCATTAAAGAAAATTTTTCACGGATTGTGAACATTTCTTCGTTAAAATCGAAATTAGAGAACCCTTCATATTCAAACTCAGTTTTAGAAGAACTTAATAAACTTGCTTCCGATATTTTAGAAAATAAATATAAAATCCCCGGAGATGTTAAAATTCAAGAACAGGGTGAAATTAATTGGCACATTGACCCTGTAACAAAATACGAATATCCGGCGGGAATAAGTTGGAGTTCAATTGTATTCGACAGAAAAAATAGCTCAGACCCATACCGTTTGTGGTATTTAGCAAGATTACAACAACTACCCATTTTAGCAATTGCTTACATTACCTTTAACAATGAAAGTTATTTAAAAAAGTTTTATGAGATTCTTGACAGTTTCTTATCAAATAATGCTTTTTGTACAGGTATTAATTGGTTTATGCCCTATGAAGTGGCAATAAGATTTTTAAATATCTTAACCGGATTTGCAATTCTAAGTACGCACAGCAGGTCGCTTCTTGAAGACAATCAACGATACATAAATACATTAAACGAACATCTTAGCTTTGTTATAAGTAATTTAACTGCCGACTCAACAAACGAGAGATTTATTGTTATAGAATACCTTGCTTTACTTTTCTCTTCCTTCTTGCTTATTGACGGAAGTTTTGGAAAAGAACTAAATGTTGAAGCTAAATATAAACTTGAGAAATTTATGCAAAAGAGTGTTTCAAATGAAGGTTTTGCGTTTTCAGGCTCAACTGATTTACAGATAATAAGCACCGATACGCTAAATATTGCAAAAAATCTATGCGAAAGAAATAATCAAAGTTTCTCTAAATCGTATAACGAAAAATTGGAGAAAATGCATTCTGTAATTGATGAGTTCAGAATGAATAACGGAGAAATTCCTAATTTTGGTGATAAAATTCCCGTAAAAGTTTTACCGTTAGCAGGATTGTACTCTAATTATGCTGAACAAACCCTCACAAGATATTTTAATTCAAATCAAGTAACACTAAATTCTTTTTTTGATAAAATATTGGTTAATGAATCAAATTTACATGAAAATGTCACATCGCCCAAAAGCAGTATCTCTTTTGATAATGCGGGGATTCAAATTTTTAGAGGAGGGGGCTTCGAGATTTTTATTAAATCGGGTGATGCGGGAAGCAAAGGTCACGGTACGGGGAGCCATAGCGATACTTTTTCTTTCGAATTGTTTTATAAAAGCCATCCTGTTTTCGTAGATTCCGGTACATTTTCATTTTATCAAGATTTTGAAATGAGAGATAAACTTAGATCTATTTTCTCGCATAATACTTTTTATGTGGATGATAGCCGCCCTATTGAATTTGACGGTCTTTTTAGTTTAAAATCTGACTATACAAAACCTCAAGTTAGCGAGAAAAATTTTGGAAGGGTTGAAGATTTTTTTGAAGCCCGGCACTTTGCATATATAAGATTTCAAGATCCTCTAATTTGCAAAAGGAAGTTTTATCTGAATAAAAATGAAAAGTATTTTACTATTTCAGATAACTTTACTGCAGGCGCTTTTCACAAAATAATATCTAATCTTAATATTCATCCGGGTGTGAAGGTAGAAAAATTAGATAAATCTAAATTCAAATTAACGGGAAAAGTTTTTACGGCAGAGTTAGATTTTTTAATTAGTCAAGGAAATTACGCTTCGGTAATTACTGATTCTTTTTACTCGCGTGATTATTTAATTTTAGAAAAAACAAAAAAGATCAGTTTTATTATTGAGGGAATTCTACCGATAAGCTACGATATTATTATCAAATTTTCTAATTAGTTTTCTTTTAAGAATTCACGGTAAAGTTTTGAAAAATATTTCGGATTATGGAAACCAACCGCGTAAGCTACTTCCGAAATAGTGTTGTAAGTTTTTGATTCAATTAAATTTTTTGCCTGTGTAAGCCGGGCAAATCTAATAAATTCGGCTGGAGATAACCCCGTTAGTTCTTTAATTTTCCTTTGCAACTGCCTCTCGCTGTAGAACGAAAATTTTACTAATTCGGCAACGCCGAATTCAGGATTAGCAACATTTTTCTCAATGATACCTTTTAGTTCTAAGAGAAAACTTTGCTCGGCACTCATCTCTTCCTTTTTATTTCCCGTTGATAACAATTCAGTTACAAGCTGTTGTTTTAACACTCTTTTGTTTTCGAGAAGTTTTTCAACTCTTAATAAAAGCTCACGGGGATTAAACGGCTTTGCAATAAAATCATCTGCTTTAAATTCATAAGCTGTAAGCCTGTCTTCTTCCGAAGACCTTGCGGTTAGCATTATAACGGGAATGGCACATAAAAGGTAATTATCACGCAAGTTACTCAAAAATGTATAACCGTTCATTACGGGCATCATTATATCTGAAACAATTAAATCTGGCTTGTGTGTGAGAGAAATTTCATAACCAACTTTGCCGTTCTCCGCCGTTAAAACAAAATATTCCTTAGAGAGAATTTTTGAGATATAGTCTCTTAAATACCTGTCATCTTCAACAACTAAAACGAGTTGTTTAGCTGTTTTATTAATTTCTTGACCGGTGGTTTCCGCTTCAATTAATTCTTCTTGTTCATCCTCAAAAATATAGTTTTTGAAATGATCTTTACCCGAAGGAAAATTAATTGCTAGAGAATTACCCGCCATCATATTTTGATTGATATTAATGGAAGCACCTAAAGAGCTTAGCAACCTTTTAACCACAAACAATCTATTTGAATTGCTTTCAGCCGGTTGAGATCCGCCGGAAATAAATCTTAAACCTTGGTTTAACCTGTCGGTAAAATCAGAATAATTGTGCGTACCATTGTCAGTGAGAGTAACCTCAATTAACCCTTCACCCGTAGAGCCAGAAACCAAATCTAACTTTACGGTAATAATTCCCTTATTATTTGTGCTTTCTATTGAGAGTAAAATTAATTCGGAGAACACTTTCTCGGCAGTTTTTAAATCAAAATACAAGATTACCGTATCCGGTTCGGAAATAAACCTCAGAACACAATTTGGAAACTTTTCTTGATAAAAATCTAAAAGTGATGATAAAAAGCTGTTTAAATTAATCTTTGAAATACGAAAATGAGAAGTACCCGGATTTAATTCTTTAAATTTAGTGTATTTTGAAGCAGTTCTTTTAATTTGGGTAATAAGAGCATTCACAGCTGTGATTTTTTGCCCGTGTGGTGATTTTGTTCCGTTTTCTTCGTCAGATTTAATGATTTCTTCGAGTTCAAGTGCCGGTGTTAAAAATTCATCGGCAATGTTTGCAGCAATTTCAAAGAATTTTTGCTCATAACCTTCAACAGATTCACGCAATTTTTCAATTGTATGAAGTTGTTCGTTTAGTAATATTGATTCTTCCTTACTCTTCTTTTTAACTTCTTCGTGGCTCTTTTTTAATTTAGAGCTCTCTTCGCTAAATAAAACAATTTTTGTTATGTCAATAGTGGTAAAACTAATCAGAACCGGTTTTTCGTCTTCAAAAACAACTTTACCGGCATTAAATAGATAAATCCAACTCATTTGTTTAGAGAGGAGTTTTGCAGTAAAACAAAGAGAATGATCACCCGATTTAATAGCATTTTTTACTGTTTCACTGATCAAGAAATAGTAATCAGGGTCAATTCTTGACGAAAACTCTTTTTGAATTTCAAAGTCTGCAGATTCAAACCCAATTGTTTTAACAAACTGTTCAAAAATTAAACGATCATCCGTTCTAATTAAAAATTTGTAATCAGGAACTGTTAGACTCCAGTACGCGAATCTGAATTTTTTTTTGTTTGATACTAACGCCTCAATTTCGTTAATTAGATCTGACATTAATTATCTTCAGGTATTAATTTAATTGAAACAATTTTCTCTTTTACAGGTATTGATAACACATCATCGAATCCTGCAACTACTTTCCCAAAAACTGTGTAATTTGTGTTCAAATGTGGGTAGTAGCCCTGAGTAACAAACCACTGTGAGCCTTCCGTATCTCTTCCGGCTGATGCCATACCGAGAGTATAAGGCAAGTATGGCAGCGGTGAAAATTCGGATACGATTGTATAACCCGGTCCGCCGGAACCCGTTCCTGAAGGATCTCCATCCTGTATTACAAAACCCGGAACTACCCGGTGAAAAAATGTACCGTTAAAACCGCCCGTCAATGAAAGATATGCAAAACTACCGGTTGATACCGGCGCATATCCGGGAGTAAACACCAAGTGAAACGAGTGATTTTCAGTGGTTACACTAGCTCCTTTATATCTAAAAGCATTATTCCAAAACAAATTAAATTGAGCGTCATCAAAACTGTAACTTTCTTTTGATACCAATTTTTTAGTTGCTAAAATTATAGAACTTGAATAAATTTCAACTAAATCGGGGAGTATTTCAGGGTAAAATTTTCCTATAAGTTTGTAGATATTTTGGTGTACTTCTAAATAATCAGGATTATTTAAACCTTGATTTGCCTTTAAGATTAAAATTTCAAGCAATTCTTCTTTTAGGTCTGCAAAATCAGATGGCTCAATTTTTGATGTTATAATTTCCGCAACTGAAAAATTTCCGTTAATCAAGTTAGTAAGTATAAATTCTGAAAACATTAAAGAATCTTGAAAATTTTCCCTTTGAATGCTAAATAAGTGTACTAAAAGGCTACTTTTTTCATTATTTGGTGCTTGATTGTATAAATTTATGGCTAAATCGAGAGGGTCATCAAATTGTTTAGGATCTGTCTCTTATACACATCTGACGCTGCCGACGACGGA
>JACSRR010000388.1 GCA_014879635.1 Ignavibacteriaceae bacterium
TCCGTCGTCGGCAGCGTCAGATGTGTATAAGAGACAGGTTTAATATGATCGTATTACTGTTAGTAATAGCCTTTTGCACCTCATTTTCGCAGAATATCAGAGATATAATACAGCCGGTAAAGTTATCGGGTACTACACCTGCAATTGTGAATATAGCAGATTTATTTTGGGCTAATGATTACAATATTCAAGTTCTTCCGCACCCTTATATAAAAGGTACTTTCACTCTTGAAGATTCGCTCCTTGAAATTGAAACAATCAAAGATTTTGAAGGATTAACAGCTCTCGATTTTATTTACAAAGATTCCCTTTATGTTATTCCCGTAGTAGTTAAGAAAGAACGCTTCTACAAATTTTCATTTAAACCGGCAAAAAAATACAGCCGAATTACGGTTATAGGGCAATTTAATAGCTGGGACAGGGGGTTTAAACCAATGAGCGATACTGATGGCGACGGAGTGTACGAACTTGAAGTTGCTCTTGAACCCGGTAGATACGAATATAAATTTTATGCTGATACCGAAGAAATTATAGACCCCGAAAATCCGGTAAAGGTTCCAAACGGTATGGGTGATTTTAACTCGGTGCTTATTATCGATAATCCCTTTTCCGAAAAAGTTTTTCTTCACCTGCTCAAAAGTGAGCCGGTTAAAAATGGTTACTTTATAGAACTTTATCTTGAAAATTCGGATACTTCTTATGAACTTAAAAAAGAAGATATTCTCGCACTTTTTAATAATATTCCCGTTCCTGTATTTTACTATTCAAACGAGGGCAATACAATAAAAATGTACCTGCCTGAAGATAATTTGAACGGGCAAAACTTGGTTAGAATTGGCGTTACAATTAACGGACAGGTTTCAAACATCCAAAATATTCTTATTGAAAACGGAAAAAATGCCGGTAAATCCGGATTCAGATGGTATGACGCTATTATCTACTCTATTATGATTGACCGTTTTAATGACGGAGATAAAGACCTTAACAACCCCGTAAAACACGATTCCCTTTTTGCTAAAGCAAACTATATGGGGGGAGACTTTCAGGGTATTATCGATAAAATTAAATCAGGATACTTTAAAGTTTTAGGTATAAATACTATCTGGCTTTCACCTGTTTACGATAATCCTCAAATTGCATTCAGAGAATTTCCGGCTCCCTACTATTGGTACACCGGCTATCATGGTTACTGGCCCGTGAGTCATGAAAATACTGAAGAAAAGTTTGGTGATATCGAAAAACTAAAAGAATTGGTAAAAGTAGCCAAAGAAAACGGAATTCAGATTCTACTCGATTTTGTTTCAGCACATGTTCATCAAGAACACCCGCTTTTTCAAAAACACCCCGATTGGTTTGGCGATATAAATCTTCCTGACGGTAGATTGAATCTGCGTTTATGGGATGAATACCGCCTTACAACATGGTTTGAGCCATATTTACCCAAGTTTGATTACCTCTCAGCTCCCGATGCAATTAAATATATGACTGAAAATGCTATTTATTGGATGGAACAAACCGGTGCAGCAGGTTTCAGACACGATGCCGTTAAACATGTTCCGAATGAATTTTGGCGTTATCTGACTTCTGAACTTAAAAAATACTCAGTAGAAAGATCGCTTCCTGTGTATCAGATTGGCGAAACTTTCGGCGGCTATGATTTAATAAGTTCGTATGTAAACAATGGTCAGCTTGACGCACAATTTAATTTTAATTTGTACGATGTTGCAGTGCCCGTTTTTATCGATTCAACGCTACCTTTTACACTTTTAGCTAACGAAATTCAAAAAACTTTTGATGTTTACGGTAATCTCCACTTAATGGGCAATCTTTTAGATAGCCACGATAAAATTAGATATATGGCTTATGCTGACGGTGCTCTTGAGATTAACGACGGTAAAGCGGGCGAAATTGGTTGGAAAAATCCTCCTAAAGTGAAAAATCCGGATTCTTATAAAAAAACAGCAGCGCATTATGCTTATATACTTACAATTCCCGGAGTACCTGTTATTTACTACGGTTCCGAATTTGGAATGACCGGAGCCTCAGACCCCGATAATAGGAGGATGATGCTTTTTGGCGATATGTTAAACGAAAACGAAAAAGAAATGTTTGCTGATGTTAGCAAATTAATTCATTTAAGGGCTAAAAATACAGCTCTTAGATACGGTGATTTTTATACAGTTCACGCAGATAAAGATACATGGGGTTATGTTAGATCTGACGGTTTTCAAAGAGTATTAACATTTATCAACAAAAGTGGTTCCGAAAAAACTGTTGAATTTGAGCTGCCGGAAGTTTACAAAACCACTAAAGCCAAAAATCTAATTAATAATTCCGAATTTAAGATTTCCGGCAAAGTTACAATTGTTTTGAAACCGTACTCATATCAAATATTAGAACTTTTTCAATGACAGATTTTGAAGTTTTACCGGGTAAAAGTTTCCCTTTAGGTGCAGAAGTTCATCCTTCGGGCGTGAACTTCTGTGTCTTTTCAAGAACGGCAAATGCGGTTGAATTATTACTTTTTGATAATGATACAGATAAAACACCTTCACAGGTGATAAAACTTAGCCCCGTAACAAATCGCACTTTTTATTATTGGCATGTATTCGTTCCCGGTATTAAAAGCGGGCAATTATATGGCTATAGAGTGAACGGACCATTTGAACCGCAGTTTGGCCACAAGTTTGACCACCACAAGGTGCTACTTGACCCATATTCAAAACTTACTACTTCTTCAGTTTATGACCGTGAGGCTGCGCGCAAACCCTTCGCAAGTAATGAGCATTGCTGTATGAAATCGGTTGTTGTTGATATGAACGATTATGATTGGGAAGGTGATACCCCGCTTCACGATAATTTTAGACGCAGCGTAATTTATGAGTTACATGTAAAAGGATTTACTGCACACCCAAATTCAGAACTAGCAGAAGAACTTCGCGGAACCTATAGAGGCTTAATAGAAAAAATCCCCTATCTTAAATCTTTAGGAATAACAGCCGTTGAGCTTTTACCGGTTCAACAGTATGATGAACATGATATAAAGCCGCCTCTCGTAAACTATTGGGGGTATAATCCGGTCTCCTTTTTTGCACCTCACAGGGCTTACAGTTCTGACAAAAGTGTTTTAGGTCCGGTTAATGAATTTCGAGATATGGTTAAAGCTTTACATAAAGCAGGAATTCAGGTAATTTTAGATGTAGTATTTAACCACTCGGCAGAGGGGGATGAAACGGGTCCTACACTTTCGTTTAGAGGGTTTGAAAACAGCGTTTATTATATGTTAAACGGCGGTAATAAATCTCTTTACGCAAACTTCACAGGTTGCGGTAACACAATAAATGCTAATCATACTATAGTTAGAAATATGATTAGAGCGTGTCTTCAGTTTTGGGTATCCGAAATGCATGTAGACGGATTCCGGTTTGACTTGGCTTCAGTATTATCAAGAGATAGCGACGGTAAGCCGTTAGAAAATCCACCGGTATTATGGGCAATTGAATCAGACCCTGTTTTAGCAGGAAGTAAATTGATTGCCGAAGCATGGGATGCTGGAGGATTGTATCAGGTTGGCTCATTTATTGGTTATAAATGGTGGGAATGGAACGGTAAATTCAGGGATGATGCTCGTAAGTTTGTTAAAAGTGACTCCGGATTAACTTCAACAATTGTTCAAAGACTCACGGGAAGTAGAGATATGTATCCCAATGATAATAGAAATCCGGCAAGGTTTGTGAATTTTATAACTTGTCACGACGGTTTTACAATGAATGATTTAGTTTCTTTTAATATGAAACACAATCTTTCAAATAATGAAAACAATAATGACGGAGCAAATGACAATTACTCTTGGAACTGTGGGTTTGAAGGATTTACTACTGACCCCGGTATTGAGAAATTAAGAATTAAACAATTAAAAAACTTCTTTTTACTTCTTTTAACAGCACAAGGATCACCTATGTTATTAATGGGTGATGAAGTCAGGAGAACACAATTAGGAAATAATAACGCATATTGCCACGATTCTGAAATAAACTGGTTTAATTGGAATTTAATCAAAGAAAACGAAGAGTTGCTGAAATTTGTATCCAATTTAATTGAATTTACGCAGGAAAAAGCTATTTTTAATTGGTGCTCTTCCTGGAAAGAAGGGGGACCTGCAGGCTCTTCAATAATTAAATGGCACGGAATTAAACCGGGTAAACCGGATTTTTCCTTCCACTCAAGAACAATTGCTTTCGAATTAGACGATTTTGTTTCAAAAGAACATTACTACATAGGTTTTAATACATTTTGGGAGCCTCTTGTTTTTGAACTCCCCGTTTTGCCAAATAAAAAACTGTGGAAGAGGGTAATAGATACCAATCTTCCCTCTCCGTTAGATTTTGCGGTTCCAGGTGAAGAAGAGGTCATAAACAGCTTTTATTACAATCTTCAACCGAGAAGCGGAATATTGTTATACTCAAAGATTAAATGAGTTGAACTAAATTTAACCGCTCTCCCCCCAATTATAATTCCATTAATGCCATTTTATTTGTGGTTTTTGCGGAATTTCTGCAAAATACCTAAATAAAGCCTTGCTTTGTATTGTTTAAATATGTTATTTATACGCTATATAAAATTAAATTATATAAATTTAAGAGTAAATAATGTTATGTTGTTAGAATTTTCAGTCAAAAATTTCGGTCCCTTCAAAGATAAAGTTACATTATCAATGGTTGCAAGCAATTATGATAAAAAATCTTTTGAGGAGAGTAATGTATTTGAAACTCAAAAATTTAACCTTCGACTATTAAAAAGCGCCGCTATAATTGGAGCAAACGCTTCAGGTAAGTCGCGTATTGTTGAAGCAATGGCAATTATGAAGTTTATTGTGAATTAAAATATAAAAAAAAAAGAAGA
>JACSRR010000045.1 GCA_014879635.1 Ignavibacteriaceae bacterium
TCCGTCGTCGGCAGCGTCAGATGTGTATAAGAGACAGACATAAAAGATGTAGTAAGGTTACCAAAAACTCCTTTCCATCTGATTGGAATTTATAATCTAAGAGGCGATATTATTCCGGTTTACGATATACATTTTATTTTTGAGAACAAACCCTTGTCAAGCAAAAGCGGAATATTTAAAACTATAATAATATCTAAAGAAGGTTCAAATTTGGCACTAATAGTAGATGAACTTTTAGGAATCACGAAGAAAAAAGAACCTTTGGATGAAGTAAAACAACATTCAAGTTTTTCAGACTTTATTAAATTAATTTTTGAAGACATGACTGCTTTGCTTAATCCTGAAACACTATTAAACGATTCGCAATTTAAAATTCAAGAAAACTAAAAACAGGTGTAAAATGAAGTGGTTAGACAATTTTTCCACATCAGTTAAATTATTGGTTTCATTTGGTCTAATACTACTTTTTGTAGTTTTGCTCATTGTAGGTACTTATAGCGGTTACAGCGATATCAACGAGAAAGTTAGCATTATATCGCAAAACACTTATAAAGAGATAAGCACAGTTAATTTACTTTTGAGTGAAATTAAAGATATTAAACTAAAGTTGAGAGAAATTACAACTGAAAAAAAACCGTTCCAGTCAAAACTGGCAGATAAGGAACTGATAAAAATTACAATAGATTCTTTGAATTTCAGAATCGAAAATTCTATTAAAGCAAACCCCGATGAATCTGTTTTGAACAAATTACTTAACACGCAAAAACTGATAAAAAAAATTGAACAGGGTGTTGACGATATTTACACTCTAATTGCCTCAAACAATACTGATAGCGCCTACCTAAATTATTCAGAGAAACTGATTTTTGATTTCGGCGAAACAGAAATTACATTAGGTACAATTATTAAAGATTATGAATCATCAATTAAATCTTTAGATTCTCAGATTCAAAATAGAATTGATAATCAAAAATTTACAATCCTCTTTATAGGTGCAATAATTGTAGTTCTAATTTTATTGCTTGTTGCAATTTTAAATCTAAACATTGCATCTCCTTTGTTAAATTTAACTAATTTCACAAAGAAAGTGAGCGAAGGTAACCTAAATGTGGAAATACCTTTTACTGACAGGCGAGACGAGATTGGAACATTAGCCAATTCATTTAATGATATGGTTGTTTCGTTAAAAGTGATTAATTCAGAGCTTGCCGAAACAATACGCCAAATTAATAAATCATCAACACTTATTTTTGAAAATACGGCAGAACTTGCGTCAAGCTCAACAGAAACGGTTGCGGCAATTACCGAAACTACTGCCACCGTTGAAGAAGTTAGACAAACTTCGTACCTCTCAAACAAAAAAGCGAAAGATGTAACAGAAAGAGCTCAAAAATCTTTTGAAATTTCCGAAAAAGGGCAAGAATATACCCGTGATACAATTGACGGTATTCAGAAATTCGGTAACCACATGAACTCAATTTCAGACAATATTTTAAAATTAAATGAGAGGAGCAGGGCAATAGCCGAAATAATTGCTGCAGTTAATGATATAGCCGAACAATCTAATTTACTAGCGGTTAATGCGTCTATTGAGGCTGCACGTGCAGGTGAACACGGAAAAGGTTTTGCTGTGGTGGCTCAAGAAATAAAAAATCTTGCAGAGCAATCAAAGCTTTCTACTTCACAAGTTAGAGTAATATTACACGATATTCAAAATTTTATTAATTCAGCCGTACTTTCAACCGAGCAAGCATCAAAAGCTCTTGAAATTGGTGTTGAAACGGCAAATAGAGCCGGTGGCGTAATTATGGAATTAGTGAAGAGTATTGAACTTGCTTATGATGCCTCGCTTCAGATTGCAGCATCAAATCAACAGCAGCAAATTGGTATGGATCAAATAGCTTTAGCTATGGAAAATATAAAAACAGCAAGTTCTCACAATGCAAACTCTACAAGGGAAGTTGAAAACTCAACCGGTAAATTACAGAGTTTGAGTATTAATTTATCTTCATTGGTTAAAAAGTTTAATCTTTAAAATCAGATGAATCAAGAATTCTTAGACAAGCTTTACGCAACTTTCAAAGTTGAAGCCGGTGAGCATATTGCCAAAATGACCTCTATTCTTCTGATTATGGAAAGTAACCTTAAAAAAGGGGAATCTGAATCGGGTGAGAGGTTAGAAACAATATACCGGGAGGCTCACAGTCTTAAAGGTGCCGCAAGAGCAGTAGGTTTTTTCCAGATTGAGATTGTTCTCCAGTCTTTAGAAACACTTTTCTCTTTGGTAAAAAAGGATAATTACCAATTACAGATTTCTGATTTTGATATCATATACAAAATCATTGACTTAGTTACAGAGTACATAGACGAAAATGAAGAACTTAAAAAGTATGACATTGAAGACGAAATTAGATTAATTAACGAAAAGCTCTCATCACTTGTTAAAGATATTCAAGACACCCCGTCTCAACATATTGAAACACCGCAAGAAAAGAGTACCGGAGCACAGCCTGTAATTGAATATGACCCGGATAAAGTAACTCAAATAAAAAGTGATAAAGTAAAAACCGGGCAGAACGGAACAAAAGAAATACAGGCAAACAATACTCAAACTTCAGGTAAATCTAAGACGCAAGATGCACTCCCAAGAGTGGCAAAAACAGACCAGGTCTCAAAAAACAGTAAACCAAAAAAAGCCTCCGATCAAACTATTAGAATTTCTGTAGAAAAGCTTGATGACCTGCTAATTAAAACAGAAGAATTACTTAGCGTAAAATTGGTTGTTTTCCAAATTGAATCAGAGCTTAAACAATTGGCAAACAATTTAGATGCTCTTATTTTACGAAATGATAAAAATTTAGAAAACTTAAACGAAATTATCAAACAGTCAAGAGTAAATTTTAAAGGAATTCAGAAGCAGTCAGACCTGAGTAAAATTTTAGAAATCTACGATAACTCTAAAAATGAGATTATAAAGCACAGACGCAGTTTAAAGAAGTTATTGCAGATATCCCGGCAGGGTACTTTATTAACTTCCCGTTCATTTGATGAGATAAACGAAACCGTAAAAAGTGCAGTTATGCTCCCATTTTCTTTCGTTTTTGACCTGCTCCCCAAAATGCTCCGCGATTTGTCTAAAGATTTGAACAAAGAGGTAGATGTTGAAATATCCGGTTCCGAAATTGAAATTGACAGAAGAATTTTGGAAGAGATTAAAGACCCTCTTATTCACATTTTAAGAAATAGTATTGACCATGGCATTGAATCCCCCTCTATCCGGTTAAATGCAGGAAAACCAGCCACAGGAAAAATTTCGATTGTGGTTGAAGAGATTGACGGTAATTTTGTAGTACTTTCAATTAGTGATGACGGTGCTGGGTTTTCAAAAGAAAAATTGAAGAAAAAAGCCCTTGAATATGGTTTGATAAATCAAGAAGAAGCTGATGACTTACAGGATGCAGAAGCTTTTAATTTAGTGTTTTTATCCGGTGTTTCTACCAGTGCAGTTATTACCGATATTTCCGGCAGGGGGCTCGGTATGTCGATAGTCAAAGAAAAAGTTGAGAAACTTAAAGGATCTGTAGGTATTGTTTCGGAACAAGGAAAAGGGAGCACAATTAAACTCAATCTCCCTATTACAATATCAACGGTTAGAGGGTTAGTTTGCGGATTAAAAGAACAAAAATACATTTTCCCTGTTTCAGCAATAAAACAAGCTTTGAGAGTAAAAACTGATTCTATCAAAATCATTGAAGAAAAAATGACAACCCTCTATAATGGTAAGCCGCTTAATTTAATAAGCTTAGCTGAGGTTTTCGGGTTTGGAATTACAGGCAGGGATTTCTTTCAAAAATATGCGAATTTAATTATTCTCAAATCTCGCGAGAAGATGTTGGGAGTAATTGTTGATGAAATTATTAACGAACAAGAAATAATAATTAAGCCTTTTTCGCCTCCTTTAATGAGCGTCAGATTTTTTATAGGGGCAAGTATTTTAGGCAACGGAGAACTTGTGCCTGTTGTTGATTCAAATGCTTTAATAAACATTCAAAATTACTCCGGTTCGGCTGATGAACAGCAATTCTTTAACTTCAGACAGAAAAAAAACTACAAACTTTTAGTTGTTGATGACTCCTTAACATCAAGAATATTAATAAAAGATATCTTGGAAACTTCCGGTTTTATAGTAGAAACTGCTGCCGACGGCAAAGAAGCCTTTAATAAAATTCTTACAACAAATTATGATCTTATAGTTTCAGATATTGAAATGCCGGTAATGAACGGGTTAGAGCTCACAACAAAAATCAGGGCTGAAGAAAAGTTTTCTAAACTTCCTGTTGTTTTGGTTACAGGGCTTGCATCAAACGAAGATAAGCAGAAAGGAATTGATGCCGGTGCTAACGCTTATTTGATGAAAAAGAGTTTTGACCAGTCAAATCTTTTAGAGGTTGTTAACTCGCTACTCTCTAAGTAATAA
The DNA here is from genome assembly GCA_014879635.1 of Ignavibacteriaceae bacterium. Taxonomy (GTDB): domain Bacteria; phylum Bacteroidota; class Ignavibacteria; order Ignavibacteriales; family Ignavibacteriaceae; genus BA9. The sequence continues at coordinate 4,478 of JACSRR010000045.1, forward strand.
ATCTTCCGAATTCATTTATTTGATAATACATTAAAAGTATTCACACACTGATACTAAGCTCCGGTAGAATTCAATTAATTTTTCTATTTAGTCACAAACCTGCCTGAAACGAGAAGATAAAATTTCTACCCGGTGCAACAATTCCGGAAGAATAGGGTCTGTACCTTTTATCTAAAATATTTTCAATTCCAAAAAACAGTTTTAGATTATGAGAAACCTTGTAAGAAGATTTCAAATTAAGAGTGAACCAATCAGGGCTATAGGGTTTGTTATTTTGGTCTAATGCATAGATAGCAGTTTTTTCCCTTTCCGAAATTGCCAACTTATCAAATGAAATTTCGCTATTATAAATCAAATAAATTTCTGAGGTGAAACCTTCGGTTGAATATCGTAGATTAAGGTTAGAGAAAAACGGAGCAGAATGTCTTAACGGGTTTCTTTGACCAGTAATTTCATCGTCTTCTTCACCGGTTTGATAATTTAAATTTCCTGAAATTGAGAAATTTTTAGACAATTCTGCTAATATACCTGCTTGAATTCCCCAAACATAAGCCGAAGCAGCATTGCTAAGTGTGAGCACCTTACTTAACACACCGCCGTAATCTATACTATCTGCACCGTTAAAACTACCTTCTCTTCTAACAATTGCATTTGAGAGAATTGTGTAAAAAAGTGATAAATCTGTTTTTAGAAAATCTCCGAAAATCTGAGCAGCTCCGGTTTCAAAATTGAGTGCAGTTTCCGGTTTAAGTGCGGGATTAGGCACAATTACGCTTCCGGGCTCTGAATCAAAAACCTTACCTATATCGTCAATATTTGGAGCTCTGAAACCAGTTGAAATATTAGCATAAACATTTGTGTTTTTTGAGGGTTTGTAAACTGCTCCTATACTACCGTTAAAAGCACCGTTATTATTTTGAATATCAGTAAACGGGAATTTGTAAAAAGTTGTGTCAAATAGGGCTGAAAGAGTATAATATGTGTATCTTAAACCGGCATTAAGAATAATTTTATCTGAAAGTTTATACTTGGAAACTAAATATGCTGCATAAGATTGTGTTTTGGAACCGTCGGGGTATCTTGAAGCAACAGGTTGAACAGCTCCGGTAACTATATTTGTTCTTTGCCCTGATGAAGTTACAAAGTTGAAAATTGATTCTATTCCGTAAAAAAGTGTGAGACCACCGGTAATTGATTTATCCAAGTCAAAATTGAACGAATATAAATTAACTTCTTCCTTATTTTCTCTCAGAAAGTTATTTCCTGTTCTTCTATCATACCGGCTTTCGGCTGATCGTTGTGCGGCTAATGTTAAACTGAATCTATCGAAATAACTTGAGGGATTTGAATTTGTAATTGTAAATCTCCCGAGTGACCATTCTTGCGGACCGTAATACCACTCAGCACTTCTCAGAGTAGAAGGATTTTGAAATTCAATTAAACGGTCATATCTCGGGGAATTTGAACTGCCGGAGTGGTAAATACCCAGATCAAAAAGGAGATTATCCGAAACTTTTAACGCAAATTTTTGAAGGATGTTAAATTGTGAATACCCCGAAGATTTTTGAATAAGGTTATCAGGATTAGGAACAGTTGAATCATTTCCGTTTATTCTTTCTTGATAGTAATTTCTAAGATATTCATCCGGTCCTGTGCTGCCCATTTTAACATCACCGAAATCTGAATAAGAGAGAGCTGTTAAGGAGCTAAATTTTTCCCAACCGAGATTAAAATTTAATCCTGCTGTTGAACCGTTATTAGCAGTAGAGAATTTAAATGATGCATTGGCATCAAAATATAGTGAGCCGTTATAGGAGAAAAATGGCTTAATTGTGTGAAAATCCATAACTCCGCCTATGGCATCACTTCCGTACATCACTGAACCGGGACCAAACAAAACTTCAGCATCTAAGAGTGAGCCGCCATCAATTACAATCACATTTTGAATATTACCGGAGCGAAAAATAGCGTTATTCATTCTTACTCCGTCAACAACAATTAAAACTCTATTAGTTGAAAAGCCTCTTATCATAGGACTTCCGCCCGCTTGTTGGCTCTTTTGAATAAAAACTTTACCGGTAAGTTCGAGCAAATCAGCGGCATTTTGAGGATTGTAAAAGGAGATTTCACTCATGGAAACACTTTCAACCTTGTATGGGATATCGGAGGCTGTTTGTTCCCATTTATTAGCAGATACTATAATTTCATCAAGATTTATGTTTTCCCTGTTTAATAAGAAAACAGGTTTTGACGAAAGAATTTCATAACTAACAATTTCGGTTTTAAAACCAATGTGTCTAATAATTAAACTATCTTCCCCTATAAATGAGCTAATTGATGCAACACCTTTGCTATTAGAAATAACAGATTTTGAAAAGTTAGTATTAGTGATGCTTGTTGCGGGCAGAGATTCTCCGGATGTAGCATCCAAAATTTTCACATTTTGAGCTGATAATGAATAAGAAAAAATCATCAAAAGTGAAACTAAACTAAACAAAAATGGCATGTATATTCCTTTTTTAAACAAGAATTCCTATAGATGAGGGGGAATTCATCTTCTATTGATTACAAAAACAGTTGAGCAAAGTAACAATTTAAGAGTTATTAAAAAAGGTTGAAAACGGTCTGCTAATCATATCTGAGGGAATAATCAATTCAAAAATATTTTTATTTCTTAAAATTGGGAAAAATTTTCTCCAAATAGAGAAATAAAAGGTAATTTTGAGCATAAATAAGAAAGAAAGCGAATGTTTAAAAGTTGGCACGGTTTATGATGTATATAGAGTAAAAATAACCGCGGAGTCAAATTGTCAGGCTTTATAATTAGCACGATACCCGATAGATGTAAGAGATGTTTCTCTTGTATCCGTGAGTGTCCCGCTAAAGCTATATTAGTTAGCGGAGGGCAGGCTCGTATTATTGAAGAGCGTTGTATTGCGTGCGGTCATTGTATTAAAGTATGTTCTCAGTGTGCAAAGCTTGTTTCAAGCGATGCAACACTTGTTCTTGAAATGCTTAAATCGGAGCCGGATAAGAAGAAAATTGCCGTACTTGCCCCGTCATTTGCAGCAAGTTTCCCCGAAAACTATTATAAAGTAATAACCGGATTAAAAGAAATCGGATTTGATTTAGTCAGTGAGGTTTCATTTGGAGCAGATTTAACAAGCAACAGCTACATTTCTGCATTAATGGAAGGGAAAAAGAAACCGGTTATAAGTTCTACTTGTCCGGCAGTATTTAATTTTATTCAAAAGTATTACCAAGCTTTAGTACCAAACTTGGCTACAATTGTCTCACCGGTAATTGCACTCGGAAAATTTTTAAGAAAAGAATACGGTAAAAACTCCAAAATTGTATTTATAGGACCCTGTGTAGCAAAAAAAGCAGAAATATTAGATGAATCTGTTAGAGGTGTGATTGATTTTGCACTTAGTTTCGCAGAGCTTAAAATGATATTTGAGGGAGAAAGTCTTGATATTAATACTTTAGAAGATGGCTATTTTGACCCTCCGCATTCAAACATGGGGAAAGCTTTGCCGCTTGCAGGCGGATTACTGAAAGCTACCGACTTACCGGGAGATGTTCTTGACGAAGAAATCATTGTAGTTGAAGGCAAAGAAAAAGTTGTTGAAATTATTGAAGAGATTGCGAACAACAACATTAACGCACGATTTGTTGATATTTTGTTTTGCGAAGGCTGTATTAGCGGACCGGCAATTGATTCAGAATTGAATTATTACTCCCGAAGGGAAAAAGTAATCGAATTTATTAAGAGGGATTTAAAACAATTAGACAAAAAAGTTTGGCGTAGTAATATTTATAATTCGCGTGATATCGATTTTAGCCGGGAATTCAAATTAAAAAGCCAAAGAAAGCCTGTTCCGCCCGAAAAAACAATTGAAGCTATTTTAAGGTCAATCGGTAAGTTCGGAAAAGAGAACGAATTAAATTGCGGGTCTTGCGGTTATGCTACATGTAGAGAATTTGCAATTAGTATCGGAAAAGGGTTAGGTGAAATTGAAATGTGTTTACCCCACCTCTTAGATACAATAAATAATGCGTTAGAACATTTAAGAAAAACGCAAGAACAATTACAAAACGCAGAAAAACTTGCTTCTATAGGGCAATTAGCAGCCGGGGTTGCACACGAGATTAATAATCCGTTGGGCACTATTATGGTTTATTCTTCATTATTGCAAAAGCAACTTGCAAAAGCAGGTACAGCACCATCCGATTATAACGAAGATCTAAATTTAATTTTGCAAGAAGCAAACAGGTGTAAATCAATAGTTGCCAACTTGCTAAATTTTGCCAGACAAGGAAAGTTAAAAATTTCAGAGTTTGATGTTCCGGAACTTATAGGCGGTATTGTAAGAAAATTAAAAGTTAGCGGTAAATTTACAGATATAGATTGCCAAATATTAGATTTCGGTAAAATTTCTAAAATTCAAGCGGATAAAGACCAAATTGAACAAGTTATTACTAATATTTTGGTAAATGCTATTGACGCTGTTGAATATACCGAAAAAAAAGAGATTAGAATTGGAGCCGAAGAAAAGGAAAAACATCTTTATATTTACATTTCCGATTCCGGTTGCGGTATAAAGAAAGAGGAACACAAAAAACTTTATACTCCGTTTTTTACAACAAAAGAGCCTGGAAAAGGAACCGGTTTAGGGTTAGCAATTACTTACGGAATAATTAAAATGCACAGGGGAGATATTTATTTTGAAAGTGAAGAAGGTAAAGGAACTAAATTTACAGTAAAATTACCTTTGATTCTAAACTTAAATAATTGAATTATCGAGGATTAAAATGAAAGAAGTTAAAAAAATATTATTGGTTGATGATGATATTGACATTTTGGAACAGAATAAATTGATGCTTGAAGCTGAAGGATTCGAAGTTTTTTTAGCAACTAATACGGCAGAAGGAATCAGAAAATTTGAAGAGGTATTGCCCGATGCAGTTGTGCTTGATTTAATGATGGATCAATATGATTCGGGATTTATTTTATCTCATAAAATTAAAAGAAGCGAACACGGGAAAAAAATCCCCGTTTTTATGATTACATCGGTTGCTAATGTAACCGGATTCAAATTTGATGCATCAACCGATGATGAAAGAGAATGGCTTGATGTTGAAGAAATTTTGAACAAACCTGTTCAAGTTCCTGAATTAATTGCCAAAATTAAAGCATTTTACGGAAAAGCACACTAAATAATCACACTACTATCATGAGTGAAATAAATTATGGTGCAGCAAAAATACTTTTAATTGATGATGAAGATCATCTCAGGAATGGCGTAAAACGAATTCTTGAGTTAGAAGGGTATAATGTTGATACGGCAGAAAACGGTACTGAAGGCATAAGAAAAGGAGTAAACGGTGATTTCGATGTTATTCTTATTGACCTTAAAATGCCCGATATCGGTGGAATTGAGGTACTAAGGGAACTCAGACTTCAAAAACCATACTCAATTTGTTATATTGCAACAGCTTTCGCAAGTTATGAAACGGCAGTTGAAGCTACAAAATTGGGCGCCGAAGGTTATATTCTTAAACCTTTTACTTCAGACGAACTAATTCATGATATCAACAAAGGCATTCAAAAAAGGCATCTAATTTTAGAATCTGAGAGGCTCCGCAAAGAAAGGGAAGAGAGCCTCTTAGAACTTGCTTTTGAAAGAAGCAGGCTAAAAGCTATTATTAATTCTTTGGCTGACGGTGTAATTGTAATCAATAAAAATGAAGAAGTTGTTTACTTTAACCCCGCGGCACTCAGACTTTTAAATATTCACACCTTAATATTAAAAGAGAAAATAAGAGGAAAGGTTTCCGCAGAGATTTCGGGGCTGATGAATGAAGTTGCCGAAGAAAAAGTGGATTCCGAAAAACCTCGTTCAATTCAATTAGAGATAAAGCCGCGCGGTGAACTATATGTAGAGGTTTCTTGTACCCCCGTTGCCGGATTTGATTCAATGATTTCGGGTATGGTATTAGTTCTCAAAGATGTTACGCAATTCAAACAGTTAGAGCAAGTTAAATCACAATTTGTTTCTATGGTTTCACACGAACTTAAATCGCCTATTGCAGCCACTCTCGGTTTTCTTGATATCATACTTAACCCTAATCTTAATATCAGTAAAGAACAAGAAGAAGATTTTTTGAAGAGATCGGCAAATAGATTAAGAACTCTCTTAATAATGGTTAATGATTTACTTGATATTTCGAGAATTGAGCTAAATAGCGTTAAGAGGGAAGTTGTTAGAGTTGAATTAGCCTCAAGTATTAAAGATTGTATCGACTTTTTAGGCAATGACGCTGCTCAAAAGAATATACAGATTAAAAATGGCATAGAATTTGATAGATACTTCATATTAGCCGATAAGGCCGAAGTAGAGCGGGTTTTTACTAATATTATTAGTAACGGTGTGAAGTACAACAAAGCGGGCGGGGAACTTAATATTGCAGCCCGGATTGATGGTTCATACATAAGACTTGACTTTGCTGATACAGGAATAGGGATGCAAAAAGAAGAAAAAGAAAAATTGTTTAGCGAGTTTTTCCGTGCTAAAAATGAGTTTACCAGAGGTATTAACGGCACCGGCTTAGGATTATCGATTGTTAAAAAAACTATGGCACATTATAACGGAAAAATTCTTGTAGAAAGCGAATACGGGCATGGTACAACTTTTAGTTTGTTCTTCCCCGTTGAAGAAAAAATTTAGACCCCAAATAGGAGACCATAGATTTTCCAACAAATGAGAAATTATTTCTCATTTTTGAGAATCTGCATTAAGGCAGTTATTTAGGCTGCCACCATATACAAAAATCCGGAGAACTTTTAGCTCCGGCTGTAAATTGATTACCAAATTACGGGAAAATATTATGGCTCTTATAGCTATTATTGACGATGACCCTGATATCCTTGATGCAGGAAGTATAGTATTACAATCAAACGGTTATACAGTTATTACCGCAACAAATCCGAAAGACGGATTTAACCTCGTAAAAGCTAATAACCCTGACCTTATTATTTTAGATGTGATGATGATTGAAGCTGATGATGGCTTTTTCTTAGCTCAAAAGTTCAGACGCGAAGGTTTCAAAACTCCGATCTTAATGTACACCTCTGTTTCCAAAACTCTCGGATTTCAATTCGGTAAAAGTGATATTGTACCGGTTGATGATTTCCTTGAAAAACCTGTTACACCCGAAGTTCTATTAGAAAAAGTAGAAAAACTACTTAAAGAACACACGGAGGTTAAATAAAATGTTAGTATTAGAGAAAAATCAAATTTCTGCAGAAATTGAAGATCTTGCCGGATATTATGGCGGAAACAGAACCGCGCTTCTACCGCTTCTTCAATTTATCCAGAAAAAGTATAACCACATTAGTGATTTTGCTCAACAGGAAATTGCCAGAGTATTAGATATTCACCCTGTTGAAGTATATGCCGTTATCTCTTTTTATTCTTTTCTTCACAGTGAACCAAAAGGTAGAAACATTGTGAGGCTCTGTAGAACTATTGTTTGCGATATGGCTGGAAAAGAAAAGGTTGAAAAAGCCGTTGAAAGAGAATTGGGCATTAAATTCGGTGAAACTACTCACGACGGTAGAATTACCCTCGAATTTACTAATTGCCTCGGAATGTGCGACCAAGGTCCTGCTATGATAGTTAACGAAAGGGTTTATACCAAATTAGACCCCGAAAAAGCGTGTAAAATTTTATCCGAGGTTAAGTGAGGTATATTATGCATAATGAAGTAATTAACACTATTCACCAAGGCGGAATTTTATTCGGAAATTATAGCCCCGGCGATGCAATTAAAAAAGCTCTCTCAATTGGCAGAGAAAATATTCTTTTCGAATTGAGAGAATCAAAGTTAAAAGGAAGAGGAGGAGCCGGTTTCCCTACTTCTACAAAATGGATGTTAACGGCTGCTGCTCAATCTGACGAAAAATTTATTGTATGCAATGCCGATGAAGGCGAACCCGGTACTTTCAAAGATAGAGTAATCTTGACGGAATACCCCTGGTTAGTTTTTGACGGTATGGTTATAGGCGGTTTTACCGTAGGAGCAAAAAAAGGTATCGTTTATTTAAGAGGCGAATATGTTTATATGCTTGAACAATTAAACAATTACCTTGATAAAATGAGAAAAGAAGGGTTACTCGGCAAAAATATTGGCGGAAAAGCCGGTTTCGATTTTGATATCGAAATTATGTTGGGTAGCGGTGCTTATGTTTGCGGTGAAGAAACAGCTCTTATTGAATCATTAGAAGGTCACAGAGGCGAACCAAGAAACAGACCTCCTTATCCTGTAAACACCGGGTTTAACGGTAAACCTACAAGTGTAAACAATGTTGAAACTCTTGCAGCTGTTCCGCACATTGTAATTAACGGCGGTACTTTTTATTCTACTCACGGAACAAGTGCTTCAACCGGTTCTAAATTATTTTCTGTTTCGGGAGATTGTGAAAGACCGGGTGTTTATGAACTTTCATGGGGTATTTCAATTCATGAACTGCTTGAAATTGTAGGTGCTAAAGATCCTAAAGCTGTTCAAGTTGGAGGTGCATCAGGTATTTGTATCCCAAAAACTCAATTTAACCGTAAATTAGCGTATGAGGATGTAGCTACAGGTGGTTCAATTATGATTTTTAACGAATCGCGTGACATGCTTCATGTATTAAAAAACTTTATGGAATTCTTTGTTGAAGAATCTTGCGGTCAATGTACTCCTTGCAGGGTAGGAAATACAAAATTGCTTGAAGGTGTTGAGATGATTGAATCAGGTGAATACACTTTTATGTATCTAAATAAATTAAAAGAACTTGGAAAAACAATGCAACTTGCATCAAAATGCGGTTTAGGACAGTCAAGTCCAAATCCGTTTCTTTCGATTCTTGAGAATTTCAAAGAAGAAATATTCCAATCAAACGGTAACGGAGTGAAACATGGAAAAAAATAAATCAAGAGTACCTATAAGCCAGCAGCCTTATCAAATAGATCCTAAAAAAGGAAACGGTGAAATAGGCGGTACCGTAACCGTTGAAATTAACGGAAAGCCGGTGCAAGTTCCGTTTGGCACAACTATTTTAGATGCATGCAGAGAAGCAAATGTTTATGTTCCAACACTTTGCCACCACCCCGATTTATTTATGGGTGGGCATTGCCGTTTATGTTTGGTTGAAGTTGAGGGTTTTAGAACGCTTCAGGCTTCTTGCGCTTTTCCAATTACAAATCCGTTGAAAATTAACACAACAACTAATGATGTCAGAAAAGCTCGCCGCCATGTTATGGACTTACTGTTAAGCGAACACCACGGTGATTGTTACGCATGCGTTAGAAACAATAATTGCGAACTTCAAACATTAGCCAAAGAGATGGGTGTTGATACTTTTAATTTTGGGCATACAAAAGAATCCAGATTTGAAATTGATAATTCTTCATTCTCATTATTAAGAGATATGGATAAATGTATTCTCTGCCGCAGATGTGTGAGAACTTGTATTGATCTTCAAGAAGTTGGCGTTCTTGAGGCAATAGGCAAGGGTTATGATACCCATATTTCAACATTCATGGAAAAACCGTTAGCAGATGTAATATGTATTAATTGCGGTCAGTGTATCAATCGCTGCCCAACAGGTGCATTAAGAGCAAACGACCCTTCAGATGAAATTTGGAAAGCTATTGAAGACCCAACCAAACATGTTGTTATTCAAACCGCACCTTCACCCCGTGCAGGAATAGGTGAAGAATTTGGTTTAGAAGCCGGAACTTCATTAACCGGTAATTTGAATACAGCATTAAGGAGAATCGGTTTTAACAAAGTATTTGATACCAATTTTACCGCTGATTTAACTATCATGGAAGAGGGTACCGAACTTTTAACCAGACTCAAAAAAGCATTAGTTGATAAAGATAAAGAGGTTGCATTACCTCAATTTACATCCTGTTCGCCGGGTTGGGTTAAGTACATTGAACATTTTTACCCTGAGTACTTAGACCACCTTTCGTCAGCAAAATCTCCTCAACAGATGTTTGGTACAATTATAAAAACTTTTTATGCCGAAGAAGCAGGAATTGATCCTGCAAATATTGTTAGCGTTGCACTTATGCCGTGTAGTGCTAAAAAGTTTGAATGTAATAGACCCGAAATGAATTCATCCGGCTACAAAGATGTAGATTATGGTTTAACTACAAGAGAACTTGCAATGATGATCAAAGAATCGGGTATTTATTTACCGGATGAAGAGAAAAGTCATTTTGACGACCCGTTTGGCGAAGCATCAGGCGCAGGTTTGATATTTGGAGCTACCGGCGGTGTTATGGAAGCTGCTCTCAGAACGGCTTATGAACTAATTACCGGAAGGCAAGTTCCGTTTGAAAACCTTAGAATTGAAGCTACAAGAGGCTTTGAAGGTATCAAACAAGCATCCGTAAAACTTGAGGGTTGCGTACCTGATTGGTCTTTCCTTGAAGGTGTTGACCTTAAATTTATTGTTGCACACGGTACTGCTAACGCTAAAAAAGTGATGGAAATGTTAAAAGCAGGTGAGCTTAAAGATGTTCACTTTGTAGAAATTATGGCTTGTCCCGGTGGTTGTTTAGGCGGTGGCGGAATGCCTATACCAACAACGACCGAAATCCGCAAAAAAAGAGCGCAAGCTATTTATGCGGAAGACGAGAGTTTACCGGTAAGGAAATCGCATGAAAATCCGTTTATAGATGTATTCTATAAAAAATTCATACCCGAAGGTCCTTGCAGTCATAAATCGCACAAACTTCTTCACACTCACTATACAAAGCGTGGTAAATATATAGTGTAACATTTGTTGTATAATGTACTCCTTTAGGCGGCAATAAATATCTATTTGATTTTTGTTGCCGCCTTCTTTATTTTAGTATTCCATTTCCAAATATTAATTCAGGTTACTAAAATGAAGAATTTATTCGTCGTAGTTTTTGCTTTTCTAATAATCTCATTAACAGGGTGTGAGAAACAGAATCCTAATCAGGGTGAAGTTTTGAAAAAAACAGGCACCGAACTTGCGGTTGAGTACAGGCAAAGTTTGATGGGTGTTTTAGTTTCGGAATTACAGAAAAATGGTCCGGCGGGTGCAGTTAATGTTTGTGCGGATACAGCTCAAAGTTTTACGAAAGCATTCGGAGAAAAATATGGTGTTGAAATTAAGCGTTCTTCATACAAATTTCGAAATTCTGAAAATACTCCGGATGAAAACGACTTAGAAGCGTTAGATTTTTTCAGTAATTTGTTTTTAACAGGTAAATTAAATCCTGATACAGTTTTTGTGAAAGATTTACCCGGTAAAGAATTTAATAGATATACTGCAATACCCGTCATGTTGAGAAATGAATGCATAGTCTGCCACGGTGAACCTGCTGATATTGACCCTAAAGTTAGAAATATTTTATCAAAAAGATACCCCGATGATTTAGCAACGGGATTCAAAGCAGGCGACTTTAGAGGAATAATTTCGGTCAAAGAATCTATTAAATAGTTAAACCATATATATTTAGACTTTTGAGTGATTATATGAGGGTGAGAATTCTAATCTTACCTTCATTTTTCTAAAATTTTTGATTATGCCTCAACTTGAACAGAATTATCTCCTGTTACTATGTAGAGAATTTGATTTGGGTATTATAATGAAGATTACGCTGGAAAGCAGTTAATCTTTTACAGGTTGATTAAATTGTATAAGAGAGTTAAATAGTTAAATTTGAAGTTAGATCTCTTCTAAGCAAACTGTAATTTCTGTTTGGTAGAATAAACCAACTTACACAATTATTTTAAAGTGAACTCCGGGTCATCGGGTCTAATTGAGTCATAAATTCTGGAAAGCGACCTTAAAGCAATTCTACTTCCTCTTTGAGCCGACTCACGGTAATATTTAACTGCTGAAGGCAGGCTGAAATTTACGCCTATTCCGTTTTCATAAACATATCCTAAGCCATAAGACCCATAATTAGAACCGTAATCTGCCGCCTGAGTAAGAATTTTAATAGCCTCGATTACTGCGGGAGATTCAGGCATATCACGCACAACAGCCAAAGCAATTCTGATTGAGGCATCTTTTGAATCTAAGCTTGCAGCTAAATTCCAAAATGCAAATGCTTTGTCTCTATCCCGTTCAACGCCGTTACCTGAATAATAAGCTTGTCCTAATTCAATAAGTGAGGGGATATGATTATTTTTTGCTGCTCTGTTCCACAAAGTAAAAGCATCATCATCTGTTGTTTTAAATTTTATATCTAAAGCAGTTAAACAAGCCCAAACATACTGTGCGGAACTATTCCCGTTAAACGCACCGGATTCAATCATAGGAAAGAATCTCTCGTCTTTGATCATTTTATTCAGAAAGTAGGTCGATTTTGGGGCTTCATTTCTAAAAGCCCGCATATAATATTCTGCCGCAAGAAATTTCTCGCCTCCATTTTCGTAATGAATTGCCATTAACAAAGCAGCCTCACCTGAACCATAATTAACCAATTCAGCTAATCTGGTTATATTTTCTCCGATTTCATCTTCGTTGTTTATTTTAAATTTAATAACTTCTTTTGAAGTTGCGTAAGTGTTAAAATCTTGAATGAGAGTAAAAGGAGAGATTTCACGGGTAGTATCTTCATCAAAGTTAATATATACCGGAATAATTTTAGGTGAAAGCGAATTATCTTCCGGTTCTTTTATTGCCGTAGCTGTACTGATATCAATTTCAGAATTAATACCCAGAGATTCAAGTTTTTCGATAACTTCATCTGCGTCTTCAATTCCGCCTTGTTTCGCTTTTTTAAGCCAGCTGTACGCTTTATAGTAATCTTGTTTCACAATTAAATTGTCAGTATGAATTATACCGATAACATATTGAGCTAAGGGCATACCGTTTTCTGCTGCATAGTAAAAACTTCTATAAGCTAAGAAAGGATTCCAAATATTTCCCCAACCGTTAATTAAAAAGATACCCAAATTATAATTAGCCTGTAAGTGACCCTGTGAAGCGGCTTTTTCAATCCAATATAAACTCATGGCGGTATCGGCAGGGAAGCCTTGACCGGTTAAATATCTTAAACCTACAATATGCTGTGCATCGGGTTGACCTGCATTTGCCGATTGAATCAAGTAAAATCTATCATAAATTTCATTTGATCTCTCTGCGGGCAAACCCGGGTTATAAAAGAATTTTTTGGGTTTGGTATTAAATTTGAATAGGTAGCTTGAATCCCGTTGAGAATATAACAAACTGTAACCCGATAAAATCAGGGTCAAAAGAAATATTTTAGGTAGAAACGGCAAACTTTTCAAAAATTCACTTAATATATTTTGTAAAATGTTGGTAATCTTTATATCCTTTGTTCCAATCGCCGCCCCATTGCCAGCCATACTTTTTAAAAATATTAACCACATCCGAATCGGCTATTATGGTACCCGGAACCAAAGGGTCATATTTTGAACCGGGAGGAGAAACATAACTACCTCTTACATAAGGGTTTAACAACGGATTAATATCTATTGCCAACCCCAACCCATGTCTTGAAAGCGAGTTTGTACCCGCTACATTTCTATAATTAAAACATGATGTGTTATTATCTTTCATACTCTCCAAATCTGACCAATCATATTCGCTAACAGGTTTTATTTTCTCAATCGGAAATTTTATTGCTGCAATTTCTTCAAAAATAAGGACAACTTCATCAGCAACTTTTTTATTCACAACTAAATAACCTTTCTCTAAAACAGAGTCAAATGAGAAGAAAGTGACTTCAATCAAAGTTACGGTTTCTAAAATATTTGCCGGAATTTCTAACCCCGAAATTGCTGAATCAAAGGAAATAATTTTTTCTTCGGGCTCTGATATTAAACTAACTGTATCTGAAGAAGTTCCGGTTTCGTTTAATGAGATTTTACTCCCTGATTCTTCTTTATCGCAACCAATAAATGCGAAAATAATAAAAGTGTAAAATACGATTGCTGTAAAATATTTCAAATCAAGATTCTTTTTGAATGATTAGACACCGGAACTATAAAAAGGTTTAGGCAATAAGTTAAAAACTGTGGGTATAAATTTTAACATCAAAATTTAATAAAAAAAGAGGCGTTATAAAAACGCCCCTTATAAAGAACTTAATATGAATTACAAAAAAAATCTATAATTCTTGAGATTCCAGCCATCTTTCGGCATCAATTGCAGCCATACAACCCGAGCCTGCTGCGGTAACAGCTTGTCTGTAAGTTTTATCGGCAACATCTCCCGCTGCAAAAACACCTTCTATATTTGTATATGTTGAACCGGGTTTTACAATTAAGTAACCGGTTTCATCCATATCTAAAATTCCGTTAAATAATGATGTGTTAGGTTGGTGACCAATAGCCACAAAGAGTCCTTCAAATTCAATTTCGGAAATCTCACCTGTTACGGTATCCCTTAACCTGCCGCCCGTAACTCTTTTTTTACCGTTTTCTGTTACACCGGTAACTTCATCGATAATTTTATTGGTTAAAAACTTAATTTTTGGGTTTTTTTGAGCCCTTTCGGTCATAATTTTAGAAGCTCTAAATTGGTCTCTTCTGTGAATAACGGTAACTTCTGAAGCAAAACGGGTAAGATAATTGGCTTCTTCCATAGCGGTATCACCACCGCCAACAACAACAACTTTCTGCCCACGGTAAAAAAAGCCGTCGCAAGTTGCGCAAGCTGAAACTCCGTAGCCCATATAATTGTTTTCACTATCAATACCGAGTAATTTAGCAGAAGCACCCGTAGAGACAATAATTGAGTCTGCAGTGTATTCGGCGTCGTAAGTAAAAACTTTGAAAGGTCTTGCAGAAAAATCAACTTTAGTAACTTCTTGATAAACGCTTTCAGCACCAAACCTTTGAGCCTGTTTTCTGAAAACTTCCATCATTTCGGGACCCATAATACCGTGTTCAAATCCCGGGTAGTTTTCAACATCTGTAGTAATAGTTAATTGACCACCGGGCTGCATTCCCTCAAAAATTAGAGGGTTAAGGTTAGCTCTTCCTGTATAAATTGCAGCAGTAAAACCTGCGGGACCAGAACCGATAATTATTACTTTTCTATGATTATTTTCTGACATTTTTTCTCCGTTTTTTCTAAATTGTATCTATTAGATAAAGATAATTTAATAAAGATTCAAATTACAAAGTTAGTGATTATTATATGAATATTGTGACTACCGGTACACGGTGAATTGAGTATTCAGTCAAAAAAGTACATTTAAGAATCTATTGTGATTAATATCTAACCTGTGTGTAAAAATAAATCGTTATTTTTGATTAAACAATTATTTTATGTTTATTTGTGATTAACTGTAGAAAAAGTAAAAAGTTTAAAAATTTAAATTTTATGGAGAAGTAAGTGTCATCAAATGTATTATTGCTTATGGGCAGTTTTATACTTTTAGGGTTTTTTACCCTAACCACTAATACTTCGCTCATTAGAAACCAGCAACTTTCAATGGAAAGTGAATATATCATAACCGCAACGGGTATTGCCCAAGAGGTTATCGAAGAAGCAAAGACAAAAGCTTTTGACCAGACTACAGTTTCTGCCGCAGTTACTAATTCCGGAAATTTGACGGCTCCGGGTTCGTTAGGACCTGATTCCGGTGAGAATATGACTCTTCCCGAAACTCAAAAAACGGGAATTTGGCTCTCTGCCGAAAGATATAACGATATTGATGATTACAATAAATACAGGCGAGTTGTTTCAACTCCTAAAATTGATTATAATGTGAGCGTTGTAGTTGCTTATGTGAACCCGACAAGTCCCGATACATATCCTGCATCCAGAACATGGGCAAAGCGAATGACTGTAACAGTTACCTCAACTTATCTTACATTTCCTGTAGTATTAGATTTTGTGTTTGTATATTAGGTGAAAAATGAATTATTATCTTGAAATAGTTGCCGGTAGTATTATAGCAGGAATGCTGTTGTTTATTCTTATTCAGCGAAATCTGACAATTAACAACCATTTCACAAATAACACTCAAACTACGGTTTTACAGCGAAATCTGACTGAAATTGCCAATATTATGGATTTTGATTTCAGAAAAACCGGTTATAGAGTAACCGATAGCATCAAAATATCATTAGCCGGTAAAGATAGAATTACAGTAAGATACGATGCAAACAATGACGGAGTTGTTGATTCGGTCTCTTATTATTTAGAAGGTGCCGTTACCAAATCTAATCCTAGTATCCTTTACTTTTTTAGGAAAGTTAATAATGAAAAACCTGTAGGGTTAAATATGTATGCTAAAAGTTTGAAATTTAATTATTACGATGTTAACGGTAAAGAAACAACTTTTAGGTCAAGAATAAGATATTTTAAAGTAACCGTAATTGTTGAAAGCCCGGTGGCGGTTGATAACCAATTCCCGATGTCTTATTGGGAAAAAATTTATATGCCTCGAAACCTTTAGGAGGGCACAATGGCAGGAAAAGGTCTGTTAATCATTTTAATAGGCAGCATAGTAGTTGCCGGTGTAATATTCTCAACAATGTTTAGGCAAAATGAAACTGCATTTGCTAACGCTGTTGATAATTACAGGCAACAAACTGTGAGAAATATTGCCCAAAGTGGTGTTCTAATGGCTGTTAGAGCGCTTAATGATGCTCCTCAGTGGCGAACCGGCTATTCAAATATAGCAATTCAAGGCGGTTTTGTCAGTGTTAGATTAAATGATACTACTTTTAACGGTGAATCTTTGATTAAGGTAGTTTCAACCGGTTCATCCGGAACCCGTTCAAGCGCCATATCTCATGTAACTATAGCTTATGTAAGAAGAGGCTATATACCAAGTACAATAAAGGGTGCAGTCACTTCCAACAGTAATGTTCAAACTCTCGGTAATATGACTTTAGACGGAAGAGAGCACGATATTAACGGAAACTTGATTTCGAACAGCGGCACTTATGCAATCTGGACAACTCAAAATCTTTCTCAAAGCGGTAATTCTTACTTTGGCGGTACTCATAACGGTGTTGATTATATACCTGCAAATCCCGGAAATTCACAAATATATTATTCAAATCAAACTTATCCCGGCGGTTTTCCTTCTACCCCTGATAGTGTTTTAGGCGGTTCACCTGCAGGATTTCCTCAAGGCACTCTAAAGTCTATTGCTCAAAGCGGATTGAACGGTAGCCAGTATGTTACTAATCCTTCTAATCTGACAGTTCCTTTGAAAGGAGTAACTTTTGTTGAACTTCCGGACGGATCAAACTGGGGTGCAGGGGGGTTGGATCTAACCGGTTCCGGAATTCTTGTTGTTCATAATTCAACTAGAACGGCACAAGTTCAAAATTTGAATACCGGCACCTTTAAAGGAATAATAGTGGTTGATGATATAGTAAGAATTCAAAATACTATTATCGGGGCAATTATAATAATGTCTCCAAATCCCCCCAGCGGAAACTGTATAGGTAACGGAAACGGTTCAATACTTTATTCAACACAAGCAATTTATAATGCAATAGGAAATATTTCATCAGGCACACAAGCTAACAACCTAACAGCAAGGGTGGTATTGTGGGATGATTAGAGCAAATTAACTTTCTTAATAGCGTTCTAATATTAATTTTATATTAAATTTTGATTTTCTGATAACTATCACAAAAACGTACAGAAAATTAGTTTAAATTATTATTTCAAATAAACATTTTTCTTATCTGTTACAATCTGGTTCTTCTTCAATCGTTCGTTCATATATTTCTTCAGCTCTTCAAAATTCATATTCACAGTTTCTTCGCTAATTTTGTCCCGAATCTCTCTCATCATTTTTACAGCATCAAAATCTTTTTCTTTTTTAGTTTTCATTTTTCAATAACTCCTTTGGACTTCGAATTTCAATTATCGAATATCCGTTTTTTAAATTCACTGAATTATATCCTCTGATTCTATCCAGATTTACAATATGCTTGAAATTCCAGCTGACTAACACATCTACTTTATTTATTGTAGCAATCGCAATGTGACGACAATCTTCAACTCTTGATTATCCA
>JACSRR010000253.1 GCA_014879635.1 Ignavibacteriaceae bacterium
AGATGTGTATAAGAGACAGCAATGGATTTTGAAGACCTCCTTCTTAAATCGGTAGATTTGTTTAAAAGCAAAAAGATTGTATCAAAATACAAGAAAATTTTCACAAACATTTTGATTGACGATTTTCAAGATATCAACAAACCTCAATATGAAATTTTAAGCTCATTATCTGCCAAGACTGATCCCGTTGTAGTTTTTGTTGATGAAAACCAGAGTATATTTAATTGGAGAGGAGCTGATCCCTCAAAAATTGAACAATTTGCTACTGATTATTCAAAAGTAAAGGTTTTCACTTTAGAAAATAGCTTCAGAGTTAATAGCAATATTTTGATGGGTGCTTACTCGGTTGTAAAAAACAATGAGCCCGGAAATAGTGTTGTTGCAGGAAGTTTAATTCAAGACGGGAAAAAGATTTCGATTATTAGAAGTGCAGATGAAAAAGATGAAGCGTATCATTTAGCAAGATTTATAAAAGATGAAATTGCCGAAAATAAATATTCTTTCGATGATTTTGCTATTTTGTTTAGAACTCAAGCACAAGCAAGAACTTTTGAAGATGTATTTCAAACAGAGGCTATCCCGTTCAGGATAATAGGCGGGGTTGAGTACTACAAGAAAAAAGAAATTAAAGATATAATTGCATATCTCAAGATTTTTCTAAATCAACATGATGAAGAAAGTTTATTGAGAATTATGAACTTCCCGCAGCGCGGAATCGGTATGACTACCGTAAAAAGAATGCTGCAATTCTCTGAAAGGCACGAAATTAATCTTTTCGATACTATGGGAAGGGTTTTTGAAGTTATTGATATAAAAGAACGAATTCAAAAAAATGTTAAAAGCTTCAAAATGCTCCTCGATAAATTTATTCTGCTCAAAGATAAATTATCGGTAGAAGAATTAACAAGGGCATTGTTAGACGAATTGGAAATTTTTAAACTACTGAATGAAGAAGCTAATTTTGAATCGCTTGAAAAGAAACAAAATGTTGAAGAACTACTCCAGTCAATTTCGATATTCTGTAAAAACAACCCAAATTTGAAATTAGAAGATTACCTACAAACCGTTTGTTTAATGGCTGATATCGAAAAGTTAGACGATTCATCAAACAAAGTAACATTAATGACTGCTCATAGTTCAAAGGGATTAGAATTTCCCGTCATTTTTGTTTCAGGATTAGAAGAAGACCTCTTTCCGTTAGCTCAGAAATTTAGTGCCGAAACTTCAATTGAAGAAGAAAGAAGATTATTTTACACTTGCGTTACAAGAGCTAAAGACAAAGTTTATCTTTCGCATGCCCGTTCAAGATATAGATTCGGAGAGGTCGCATATCAAAATCGTTCAAGATTTATAGACGAAATTGATGCTGAGTATGCTTATGACGAAGATATGAGTGGAAATAGAAAGAATAACAGACGAACTAAGAAAGAAGTGTACTTAGAAATATTCAGAGAGATGGAATACAATAATTCAGCTCCTCAATCTATCAAAGTTGGTGCAAGAGTGTTACACGAGAAATTTGGTTTAGGAAAGGTTGTAAACATAGTTGGTGCCGGCGAAAATCAAAAAGTTACAGTTGTTTTTGAAGGTAACCTTACAAAACAATTAATGTTAAAGTATGCTAAACTGAAAGTACATAATGCATAAATTATTTATAACGGCAGTAGTATTATTTATTACTGCCGGCTACTCTTTTTCTCAAGAATTAAGGGCAACTTGGATTGCTCGAAATTCACTTTCAAGCAAAGAAACTCTTGCTCGTACAATAGATTCGCTTGCCTCTGCAAATTTTAATGTTATATATATTAATGTTTGGAGCAGAGGATACCCCCTTTGGAAAAGTGAAGTTTTTAACAATCACACCGGTGTTTATATTGATCCCGTTTATAACGGCAGAGATATTTTAGCAGAAGCTATTGCTGAAGCTCATAAACACGGGATGCATGTTGAGGCATGGTTTGAATATGGGTTTGTAGGTGGTTGGACGGGAAATCAACCTCCTGGTGCCAAAGGACCAATATTTGAAGCTCATCCTAATTGGGTTGCCAAAAAACAAAACGGTGGTGAAATTGATAATTCAAATTTCTATTGGATGGTTCACACGCGTGTAGATGTGCAAAATTTTATTATCGATCTCTGCAAAGAGATGGTTCTAAATTACGATTTAGACGGTATTGAACTCGATAGAATTAGATATTCGAGTTTAGAGTATGGTTATGATGAATACACTGACTCATTATATAAAGCAGAACATGGGGGTGTCTCGCCTCCAACAATCATATCAGACCCAACTTGGATTAGATGGCGAGCCGATAAGTTAAACGAATTTATGGTTAAAACTTATGACTCTATTAAGACTATTAACCCGCATATAAATATTTCAAATGCTCCATCGCTCTATTCATCAGGTTCATATACGGCTTACAATAGTTTTTGCCAAGATTGGGTGGGATGGTTGCAGCAAGGCAGCGTTGATAATGTGCAAGTACAATCTTATGTTGGTTCTCCATCTGCTTTTTCTAATATATTAGATTACATTATATCAATTGTACCAGACCTAACAAAGGTTTACCCTTCATTTGCAATCAATCCCGGCGGTAATCAAATAACTCAGAGCCAAATTAACGAATTTATTACAATCACACGAAATAAAGGTTTTAAAGGAAATTCCATTTGGTATTTTACAGATTTACAACCACATTTCACTTTTTTGAGGAACGGGTTGTATTCTGAGAAAGTTTACCCACCTCACTCTTCGTATGATTGGCGTGAGTATTATGATATAACCACACTTTTACAGCCTACTAAGTTGACAATTTCCGGAAATTGGATAAGTAGTACTATTTTTGGTTACACAGGACTTTCACTTTATACTGATAATACATCTGCTGCAGAAATTCAATACTCTTTTGGTGTACCTGTTACAGGTTATTACGAAGTATATACTTATAATGTAACTTCGGTTAATAGAACAGACTCTGCAAGAATTACGGTTACAGATAAAAATGGTAATCAGACAGTAACTTTTGTTAATCAATTAGATAATAATAAAAGAAGATGGGTAAAATTAGGGGATTTTGAACTTCAGGAAGGTAATAGAAATGTGATTAAGATTGATAATTCAAATCTTGTTGCGGGAAAACTGCTGAGTGCCGATGCGGCAATGATAAAACTTAACAGGAGACTTTCGCCTGAAGTTGTAACCGGAATGAAAAATGAAGGTGAGTTAAAAAAAAAATCCGGTAATAGACTAAAGATATATCCAAATCCGTTTAAAGAAGATACAACAATTGACTATAAAAGAAGTGTTTCGTTTGCAGATGCAATTAAGAGTAAAGGAGGAACCGCCGAAGTAATGCTTTATGATGGTCAAAAACATAGTTTTTTTAATAAGGAACCTTACCTCACTCAAACTACCGATGCAATGTTGAAACATGTGATTAAAGTATTGAAGCCATGAAAAAAACACTCTTCACCTCTCTTTCTGTCATGTCGGCTGCGATGCTCACAGCACAGCAGAGTGAACGCCCCAATGTGATATTCTTTCTTGCGGATGATCTTGGCTGGACGGATTTGAGTTGCTATGGCAGTAAGTTTTATGAAACCCCGAATCTTGATCAGCTGGCTCGCGAAGGAATGCTTTTTACGAATGCTTATGCTGCCTGTCCGGTGAGTTCTCCGACCCGCGTGAGTATACAAACCGGGAAATATCCGGCAAGGGTAGGGGTGACCGATTTTATTAGGGGACGTTATCATCAACCGAATACCAGGACCGAAATGCAGAAAATTTGTCCGGTGTTACCTCCTGATAATCTGTTTAATATGCCTCTGGAGGAAGTGACTATAGCTGAAGCGCTTAAACCCTACGGTTATCAAACGGCTCATATCGGTAAATGGCATGTGGCGGAAGATTCTCTGTATTTTCCTCAATATCAGGGCTACGACATTAATATTGCCGGCTGTGGAAAAGGTTCTCCCGGTCCCGGTGGCTATTTTGTCCCGTATAACAATCCCTATCTTAAGGATGGTCCTGAAGGGGAATACCTGACCGACCGGTTGGGTGATGAATGTGTGAAAATACTAAATAAGTTCAAAGGAAAACCTTTCTTTATTAACTTTCCTTTCTATCAGGTACATACTCCACTAATCGGTAAACCGGATAAAGTACGTTATTTTGAAGAAAAAGCCCGTAAGATGGGTCTTGATACCGTTACACGTGTTTTTGATGAAAATCCTGACTGGAAATCGAAGCAGCCTTTTAAATCAAAGAGTTATCGTGACCGCTTAGTGCAAAATCATGCAACTTATGCGGCAATGATATCGAGTATGGACGAAAATATAGGGAAGGTAATTGCAGAACTTAAAAGACTTGGGCTGTACGACAATACCATCATAATATTTACAGGTGATAACGGAGGATTGTCGACCTCCGAAGGAACGCCAACGAGCAATCTTCCTCTGAAAGCCGGCAAGGGACATTTGTATGAAGGAGGTATCCGTACCCCTCATGTTGCCTACTGGCCGGGAGTCATCCCTAAAGCAAGCGTATCGTACCATATATCGGCATTTTGGGATTTCCTGCCCACAATGGCGGAATTAATCGGAGTGAAAACACCCAATGGAGTGGATGGTATTTCATATTTACCTACCCTCACCGGAAAAGGGAAACAGAAGGAACACTCCTCACTTTATTTTGAATTCCACGAACAGGGAGGACGGCAAGCCATTATGAAAGACGGTTGGAAGCTGATACGCCTCAATGTAAGTATGCCAGACAAAACCACGCTGGAGTTGTATAATTATTTTGAAGATCCGGGTGAAATGGCCAATGTGGCGGCACAATAT
>JACSRR010000345.1 GCA_014879635.1 Ignavibacteriaceae bacterium
ATGTTCTATTCACAAACAAAAAGAGGAGGGTAGAAACCCTCCTCTTAATTACAAAATATTTTAACAATACTTAGTTTATTTTTTCATTCTTAACCGGGATATTAAAGCCGAATTGTTGGTCGGGGTTAACATCAACTTTAATTTCACCGTAACGCTGCTCATATTTGTTGATATTATCTTGTAGAGCCCTCAAAAATACCTTAGCATGCTGCGGCGTAGTGATTATTCTGGAACGCACTTTAGCTTTTTGCATACCGGGAACAACACATGTGAAATCTATAATAAATTCTGCCGGCGAATGAATTATAAAAGCTAAATTTGAGTAAGTACCTTCGGCTTCTTTTTCGTCAATTTCTATATTTAGCTGTTGAGGCTGATTAGCCGGCGGTTTTTGGTCTTGACTCATTAAATTATTTCCTTAATTCATCTTCTTTTTCGAATGCCGCAGTAGCTTCTGCAGTCATACCGAGCAATGAATAAACTTTGCCTGCTAAATTGAAATATTTTGCTTGATCGTTTTTAAGTGCAATCAAATCCTCTAATATTTCGCGGGCTTTGTTAAATTTATCGTTTGCTTCGGGTGATTCTTTCTCTAATTTTTCGGCTTCTTGTCTTAAAGCAATGCCCCAGTTAAAATAAGCAACTGCTTCAGTATAAAGGATGTCGGTATCTTTCGGGTCTAATTGGCGTGCTTTTTCTAATTCATTAACGGCATCTGAATATTGCCCGACTGTTAGTAAAAAGTATCCGTAATAGAATCTGTATTCTGCGTTATCCGGGTTGTAATCAACTGCTGATTTGAATGTTGCAATACCTTTTGTAGTTTGCTGTGTTTGGCTATAAAGTTCCGCAAGAAGTTTGATTATATCTACTGATTTCGGATAAGATTTGTAACCTTGCTCTAAAACATCAATTGATGAGTTAAAATATTTATATGCTTCTACAGAATCTCTTGATGCACGCTCGTTATCAAATTTATTTTTATGCCCTACGCCTAAAACATAATAAAGCTCTGCTAATTTTATGTGGGCATCTTCGGTCGGATTTAACTGAAGAGATTTTTTGTAAGGTTCAATAGCTTCTTGATATTTCTTCTGATTAATGTACACAATAGCTATGTTATTGTAAGCATCTGAAGAATCCGGTTCAATTAAAGCAGCTGATTCAAACGACGAGATAGCCAAGTCATAGAACACTTTTGCGCTGTCTTGGTCTTGAGTTTGAGCACCTCTTTTAACTAAGGCTACGCCTTTATTAAATGAATCAACCCAAGCTCTTAATTTGATATCTTCAATTTCTGCTTGAAATTTTTTCGAAATTTGTAATGATTTATCAAATGCAGTAACCATTTCGGGTAAATTCTCTAAACTAAAGTAAGCTAAGCCTTTGAGGTAATACCCTTCGTCACTTTTAGGGTTTTTCGAAATTTCTTTCTCAATAACCTCTAACGCTTTTTCATAGTTTTTTTGTTGAATATATAATCTTGCACTGGTTATTTCAGTTGATGAACACTGGTAACCGGTAAAAATAAAACTTATAACCAGTAACATCGTTACCGATAATAATTTTGTACGCATCTTAACTCCTGATTCATTTATATTTCAGTTTTATATTATTTGCTTAAATAATCATGAAATATACATTTTATCGGTAATCTATCCAAATTAAATTTAGTTATCAGCCTATTCTTTAACCCCCTAACAGGCTCAGTACTTAAATAAGCCCGGTTTTATATTCGTAAAATTTTAATCCTTTTGGTTCATTGTAAACATTATATTTAGTGGGTAGTTCGCTGACGCTTGCAGTGGGTAGTGGAAGATTTAGTGGGTTGTGGATAGTTGATAGTGGATAGAAAAAAATAGTTGAGAGAGATCGCTAACGCTGACAGTGATCAGGAAGCCCGACAGAGTCGGGACGGGAGTAAAGGGTAATCCCGACAAGAATCGGGAGCAATTAATAAATTTAGTGGGTAGTTTGCAACGCTTAGAGTGGGTAGATTTAACCTCGCACTCCCGAACCTCGATCCCGACCGGGTCGGGATCGAACTTTTTTCTCTGTGGTCTCTGCGGTTAAATTATCTTTTGGTTCACTGAAAACTCAATGATAACAGTTCAAATAACAAAGGGTGGAAAGAATAATCATTCCACCCTTAAATTTATTATTTAGTAAAAATATATTTCACATTAAAGCGAAGGGTCAAACCGGGGTCATAAACCCGCATTCCCGAGGCAAACGGGTCTCTTAAATATGAAAGATGAGAGTAATAATTGGCGTTTAAAATGTTTTCGGCAGCAATCGATAAAATAAAATTATCAAGAGTTCCGTCTATACCTAAATCAATTTTATTATACGCAGGCGTGGTAGTTTCATTTAATGAAAGATCTATTCTGAGTTGTGCGTCTGAGTATGTATGCCTCAAATACATCCGGAAATTGCCTATTTCGGGAGTATAGATTTTGGTTACTACTCTCAACGGAGGCGTTTCAGAAAGAGGTTCATCATTTGTCAAATTCTGGGCATAGGTGTAAGTTAGATTGCTCTCAAAGTACGGAAATTCAACTCCGGCATTAACTCCGGCCATTAATACATCATTATTTTCATAAGTTAGATAATTGGCGTTATTTGATGTTTTTTTAACCTGATTCACAAAATTCCATACCCTAGACCCAAATAACTCTAATCTTAAATTTTCTGTAACTCCCGAAAATCTCAAACCTGCTTTAAAGGGTTGACTTAAATCAGGGTTACCCGACCAAAGCGGTCGCCCGGGCATTCTTCTGACAGCAATGTAAAGCGCCTCGGCTTCGGGATGTTCAAGTAATAAATCAACTGCCGCACCAAAATTTATATCTTCAGAAATTGCAGGCGAAAACAAAGCGTTAATTCCAAATACCGGAAAGAACCGAGAATCTTTTGCACCCGGAAAAATATTGTTTCTTAACGAAGATACTAAACTTTCGTCAGAAGAGCTTAAAACTGCTCCTCCTCTAACAGCAAATGATAAATTACTTAAATTAAATTTATCAAACAATGCAAATGATAAAAATTTTACTTCCGGAAGCATATTATTGTCTATACGCATACCTGCCCCGGTACTTTGCATTAAATAATTTTCAGCATTCCAATTTCTGAAATAAAAATCATAAAATGAACCGGTTAATCCAACGGTTAAATTTTTAGCATGTGTTTCCATCTTAACCGGCATTGTAGCCTGAACCCGCAAATCATTGTTCATTAGGTGGTCTGTATATGAAAAATAAATTTTGTTACCTTTGAATGAAAAGTGGGCAGAATAAACCCGGTTATTAATTTCATCCATCTGTAAATATGGAAATGCAATATTTTCGGAATACAAAAAAGAAGCACCATAAGTAAAATTGTTAAGGTTTCCAAAATAAGAAAGTTCAGCTAATTGAAACGGCTTGTCTTCTTTGTAGCCGTACAATTTTGTGAACCCCTCTCCCGATCCATTAGTATATTCACCGCCTCTAATATAGTGAAGTGAAACTCTTTGACCGGTTTTTTCAAATGAAAGAGCAGCATCCGAAATATTTTGAGCTCCTGCAAGTTGCGAAAAAAATGCCGAAATCTTTAAATTGTCTGAAGGTATTGCCCGGTAAAAATTAAGGCTTCCGCCAAGTTTACTGCCCGGTTCTCCCGATGATTTGTTTGTATAAACGGAAAAGATTTCGAGAGGATTTATTCTTGTGATTGGGGCATCCATCCTGTTCGGACATGCACAGTGTGTCTGTTCGCCGTCAATATTCACGGCAATTTCTCCCTTTTTAAATCCTTCCGAATAGAGATCTTGTGCAAAGAAAACGCCTTTTCTAATAAGTTCTATTCCGGCTTTGTTAAATATATTGTCAAGATTGTCCTTGCCTATTAAGGCAGAGTTGCCTATCAATAATTTCCTTCCCGTTACTTCTACTTCAGGCAATGTATATGCCTTTATTGAGTCTGTTAACGGTTGAGAAATAACATTAGTGCTAAACAGGTACAAGCAAGCAAAAAAAACGGTTAATATTCTCTTGAACATTTTTGCTCCGTAAGTTTAATGATTCTAAAATAAGTATTTGAATTTTTACTTTAGTTTAAACTTTTGGAGGCGGGGTGAGTATTTCTAAGGGTGTATCGTAAATAAATAAATTGGCAACAAATACTTTTTGATAGTTATAAAATCTGGAGGGTAAAAAATTGAAATATTGTGGGAAATGAACTGAAAGCTCATTTTTAACTTCTTTTCTCTCTTTTTTTTCGGTTTGCCTTTCTGCAGTTTCTATTAGCTTTTTGCTCTTATAACATTCCCCGCCGCATAAATTTACCGGTTCATCTTTTTGTTCGCAGAGTTGTGTTACAATGTACTCAAAAAATACGATGTGTTGTAGATAAGGAAATACAATTTCAACCGATGCAGCAATATATATTATCAGTAAGCAGATTGCTATGTATTTTCTAATTTTTTTCAATTTACAAAATTGTAATTAATGTAAACTCAAATTACAGATTTTTTTATTCAGAAAAAAATTTCTTTTTATGAAAAAAGTTGATATTTTCTTATTCTAACTTACGAGCACACAGAGGAAAAAAAGTGAAAAACGCAAATTCATTTTTTGACGCCGGAGGTGTCACATATTTGTAGTAAATGGATCAAACAGCCATTTTCGACCCCGGAGGTGGTCGAATATATTGAAAAAATTGTTTAATAAGTTAATGACAACCACACTTATGATAAGACAGTATTTCAAAACCAAAAAAAAAGCTGTCACCAATTATGATGACAGCTTTTAGATAATGATTTATTTCATAAATGCAATCTTTGTTGTTTTTATCATTATTCCATTGTCTTCTGTTTTAAGTGTTAACCTGAGTAAATATGCGCCGCTT
>JACSRR010000390.1 GCA_014879635.1 Ignavibacteriaceae bacterium
AAATAGCAGTTTTTTGCTAAAATATTTCAAATCATCCCAATAATTTAATTTAGAAAAAAATAGATTTGTTAAATTACAGAAATAAATAAATATTTTATCAAGGTACACAATTTGACTGAATATTGGTAAAGATGAACTACTACGATACTCTTGTCTTGGGAGGCGGTATTTCAGGATTAGTTACAGCTTACAAGTTAAATAGAGCCGGTAACAATGTTCTTTTGGTAGAAAAAAACCTAAATTGCGGTGGATCAATTGAGTCTTTCAATGTTGAGGGCAACATCTACGAATACGGCGCTCATTCCATTATTCATGTTTCATCTGCTATTAATTCGTTGATTGAAGAATTAAATATTGAAGATTCGGTTCTTATTGCAGGAGAAAATTCGTATAAAAAATTTATTCTGAAAGATAATAGTTTGTACTATGTTTTTCTTCACCCCGATTCAATTCTAAACTCACCTATTTTTTCATTTAAAACTAAACTTAAATTTTTTGTCGAAAAATTCTTACCCCGCAGTAAGGATGATTACAGCATTACTGTTGAAAGTTACATAAAAAAGAGGCTTGGAAACGAATTTTTGCGTTATTTTATGGAGCCGGCTGCATCAGAAGTTTACGCAGGCGATGTCTCCCGTTTGAGCATTAAAGCCGCTTACCCTAAAATTTATGCTCTCGAAAAAGAATACGGCAGTTTAGTAACAGGAATGAAAGAGAGCTTAAAAAAAATTAATTCAGGTGAGCTTAAGCCTTCCGGTTCGGGCAAATTGATTTCGTTTAAAGACGGAATGAGTTTCTTAACTAAAACATTAGTAAGAAAGCTTGACGGCAAGATTCAAAATCTATCCGAAGTGATTGATATTTCGAAAACTCAGAACGGCTATTGTGTTACCGTAAATAACGCCGGTGAAACTAAAGTTTTTTATGCAAAATCAGTTATTTCAACTATTCAAGCTTATAAACTTGCTGAGGTTAATTCATTTTTACCCGCCGGTTTAGTCAAAACTCTGAACGGTATTAATTATGCATCTATTGTTGCAGTTAATTTAAGTTTTAAAAAGAATGATGTTAGAAGACTTTTGGAAGGTTACGGTATTTTAACCATCGCAGCAGAAAAAAAGCCCTTTAGAACCGTTATTTATTCTTCCGAACTTTTTCCTGATAAATATAACCCCGGAACAACCGTTTTTACTATCTACTCCGGCGGAATTAATAATCCGGAAATTTTAGAGCTTGATGAAGAAGAAATTTTTGAGAGTTTTATTTTAGAGCTCAAAAATATTATGGGTATAAAAGGTGACCCTCTGTTTAAGGGAATTAGAAAGATGAAAAGAGCTCTCCCTCAATATGAAACGGGATACGGTGAAATGGATAAATCGATAATTAATTTTGAGAATTTGAACCCCGGTTTTTATATAGCAGGAAATTTCAGGGGAGGAATTTCTACGGGTGATTCAATTAAAAATGCTACTGAATCGGCTATTAAAATAGATAAATATTTGAAAGATTTAAAATTTAATGAGAGTAATTAATGAATATTGCATTTGTTTCGTCTGAGGCTTTCCCATTTGCTAAAGTAGGCGGGCTCGGAGATATTACCGGCGCCTTGCCTAAAGCTTTGGATAAATTAGGACATAAAGTAAAAGTTTTTATCCCTAAATATTCTTTGATTAATTTTAATAATCACAAATTAGAATATGTTGCAGAAGTTGGCGAAATGCCAATCAGGGTGAACGGTAAATCGTATGTTACGCGCTTGTTCAAATCTTATCTGCCCGGCTCTTTTGTTGATATATATTTTGTTGACTGTCCGCACTTTTTTCATCGTAAAGATCACACGGGTAATGATGTTATTTATACAAATCATCAAGACGAAGACGAAAGGTATGTTCTTTTTAGTAAAGCCGTAATAGAGGCTATACAAAGAATGAAATGGCTTCCCGATATCATCAATTGCAATGATTGGCAAACGGGATTGCTTCCTTTGTTACTCAGAGATAATTATAGTTGGGACCGTTTTCTTGACCCTGTTGCAACTGCTTTTTCTATTCACAACATCGGTTATCAAGGTAGATTCCCAAAAAGTTTAATGCTAAAAGCCGAAATAAGAGCCGAACTTTTCTACCCAAACAGCCCAATCGAAATTATGGGAACAGTTTGTTTTATGAAAGCAGGGTTGATGTATTCTGATGTTATCAACACAGTTAGCCCAACTTACGCTGCCGAAATTATGACTTCCGATTACGGTGAGGGGCTTGAAGGTGTTCTCTCTTATCGTGTGAACGATTTTTACGGCATTCTAAACGGAATTGATACCGAAGTTTGGAATCCCGAAACTGACAAGATGATCCCGGTTAATTATAATATAAATAGTCTTGAAGGTAAATACGAAAATAAAAAACACCTTCTAAATTCGATGAATTTGCCACACTATAAAAATACTCCGGTTATCGGTATGATTTCAAGAATGGTGGGTCAAAAAGGTTTCGATATTTTTGCAGAATCTGTGTATGATTTAATGAGACTTCCGGTGCAGTGGGTTATTCTTGGAAGCGGAGAAGACAGATACGAAAATTTGTTCCGCTCTCTTCAACAAATGTTCCCCGATAGAATTGCTACATGGTTCGGAAAAAATGAACAGTTAGCCCATTTAATAGAAGCAGGGTCTGATATGTTTTTAATGCCTTCGCTTTATGAACCTTGCGGGCTAAATCAGATGTACAGTTTAATCTACGGAACCGTTCCTATTGTTAGAAAAACCGGTGGTTTAGCTGATACTGTCAAAGATTGGGATGAATATAGTTATAGAGGAGATTTTTCAGGCAACGGATTTTCTTTCTATGATTACAGCGCCTTTGCTTTATTTAAATCAGTTGAAAGAGCCGTAAATGCTTTTTATAATCACGATGTTTGGATTCAAATAGTTAAAAACGGTATGATCTCTGATTTTTCGTGGGAAAATTCAGCTCAAACTTATCTTAAAATGTATGAGAGTGCAATAAACAAGAGAAGGGGCTAGTACCGTTGTAGTTGAGAGTAAAAGGCAGGTTGTTCAAATTAATATGTTTAAACAACCTGCTATTTTCAATTACTTTTTCTCTTTGTAGAGTACATGTTTACGAACCACGGGGTCGTATTTCTTAATTTGCATTCTATCCGGATCATTCCTCTTGTTTTTCATAGTTGTATATGTGTGAGGGCTTTCTGAACTTAGCAAAGTAATCTGTATTCTTATACCTGTCTTTTTAGCCATTTTATGCTCCTTAAGTATTTAATTTCGGGCTGACTTTCAATATCCGTTTTTTCCGGATATTCTTAGTTCTTAATCTCTCCGGCGGCTCTTTTCTTCTTTCACTTTTTTTGTGAAAAAAGTTTTTTGATAGACCGCAAATGTAATAAAATTTCCTTTAACAATAAAAAAGTTTTATTTTTTTGACTAATTTGATTTTTTGGGCAAAAAAATAAGTTTAACGAAGAGAGGAAAGTTCTTTGTTCTTTGTTCGGGGTTCGAGGTTCGAGGTTCGGGGTTCGAGGTTCGTAGTCCCGACATGACCGGGATTCGCTCTTCGTTTGGTCTTGACCCGGTTGGGGGTCACTGCTCACGGTCAATTGACAGAAAATCGCAAAATCTATTTTTGACGCAGGAGGTGTCACAAAAAAATTGTTGACAAATTTAGTGGGTAGTTCGCTATGCTTGCAGTGGGTAGTGGGTAGGAAAAAGTAGTTGGCAGATCGCTAACGCTGACAGTTCGCTACGCTGACAGTGAACAGGAATCTCTCCAGGATCGGGAGTTAACTAAGCACTAAGAACATTTTTTAACCCCTCACCTCAAACTTTTTTTAACCTCATTTATCATCAAACACTGATAATCATATATAAAATAAACTGCAATTACATTTATTTCATTTAATTTACTTTGTATTTTTCTAGTATTTAAGCCATCTATACAATAATCCTTATATCAATTTATGATAAAGAGCAATAAATGTCAGAATTAATGAAGGCAGTTACAGCCAAAAATTACGGTAATCCTTCCGTTTTAGAAATTAAAGAAATTCCTAAGCCCATCATAACTGAAAACGAAATTCTAATTAAAGTATATTCAACCACCGTAAACAGAACCGATACCGGAATATTAACAGCCGAGTATTTTGTGAGTAGAATATATTCCGGTCTTTTAAGACCAAAACTCCCCTCACCCGGTACCGATTTTGCCGGAATAGTTGAATCTTGCGGAATAAATGTTACTAATTTTAAGCCCGGTGATAAGGTTTTCGGCTTTTATGATGAAGGTATTTCTTCACAAGCACAATTTATGAAAATTAATTCTCAAGGTCCCGTTGAAATAATGCCAAAAGGTTTAAGTTTTAACGAGGCAGCTGCCTCATTAGAAGGCGCTCACTATGGGTATAATTTTATCAATAAGGTAAAAATTAACGCCGGAGCAAAAGTACTAATTTACGGAGCCTCCGGTTCAATAGGGAGTGCTTTGTTACAGCTATGTTTAAATCTGAACCTTGAAGTTACAGCTGTTTGCGGTACAAATGCAGTTGAATTGATAAAATCATTTGGAGTGAAGAAAGTAATTGATTACACAAAAGAAGACTTTACCTCAACTATTGAGCCTCAAGATTTTGTTTTTGACGCAGTTGGAAAGAGCCGTTTCTCTATATGTAAAAAAATTCTCAAGCAAAAAGGAATTTATATTTCGTCTGAGTTAGGACCGAAGGGAGAAAACCTGTTCCTTGCATTGTTTACTCCCCTTTTTGGCGAAAAAAAAGTAATTTTCCCTATTCCATCCAATTGCAAGAGAACGGTTAAAATGATGAAAGGTCTGATAGAAAAAGGAGAATACAAAGCCG
>JACSRR010000395.1 GCA_014879635.1 Ignavibacteriaceae bacterium
TCAAAATATTTTCCGTTCCCTTCGGAAGCAATCTTTTTTAATATATCTTCATCTAATTTTGTAGTTACAATATCACCCTCACCGTCACGCTTAAAACCAATTTGAATACCTGCCGGACCGGCTTCGGGTATATTCCCCCCGTTTTTAGTACCCATTCCGACAGTAAAACATTTTATACCTTGTTCTGTGGCGGTTTTAACCGCTTCACTAATAGCACCCTCATGATCTTCACCGTCTGAAATAATAATTATTGCTTTTTGTGTATTTGACTCTGAGGAGAAAGATTTTGTTGCAAGGTTTATAGCCTCAGCAATCTGTGTACCCTGCTGCGGAATAGAATTTTCATTAACAGCATTGAGAAAAAGTCCTGCTGCCGAGTAATCGGAAGTTAGCGGAAATTGAACAAAAGCTTCTCCGGCAAAAATTATTAACGCAAGTCTATCTCCCTGCAATTTTCTAATCAACGAAGTAATATCATTTTTAGCTTTTCTAAGCCTGTTAGGCCGTACATCTTCTGCAAGCATGCTCTTAGAAACATCAAGGGCAATAACTAAATCAATACCGGTTTGTTTAATTTCTTCTAATCTTGTGCCTGTTTGAGGTCTTGCCAATGAAAAAATCATAAGTGCAATAGCAATAAAAAAGAGGGAAAACTTTAACCACTCTTTAGCAAAACTTTTTTTATCTAACAAATATGTAAAATATTTATTCCCCGTCAACCTTAGTATTGCCCTTTTTTTAAGTACCATATAAACAAAAAACAAAGGTATTAAAGCTGGTAAGACTAATAGTAAATAAAGCATTTCAGGATCGGCAAATTTTATCATTTACGGTATTCTCCTCAACACGGTTTTAGAGAGTAAAAATTCAATCAACAACAGAATAACCGCCGGAATTAAAAATATCGAGAATTTTTCGGTTTTGCTTTTGTACGAAGTAACTTCAACTTTTGATTTTTCAAGGCTGTCAATTTCCTTAAATATTTCTTCAAGCTTCTTATTATTGGTAGCCCTAAAGTATTTACCTCCGGTCAAATTTGAGATATCAGTTAAAGCTTTTTCATCAATCTCAACCGGTACATTTTGGTATTTGATACCGAAAGGAGTTTGAAACGGATAGGGTGCAGTTCCTTGTGTTCCAACACCTATTGTATAAACTCTAATACCGAATGCTGCTGCAATTTCTGCTGCAGTCATTGGGTCAACTTCTCCGGAGTTATTAACGCCGTCGGTAAGCAGAATCATAACTTTACTTTTAGATTCACTATCCTTCAACCTGTTAACTCCGTTTGCAATAGCATTTCCGATAGCTGTGCCGTCTTCAATCATTCCCTGTTTTACTTCGCTTAATAGCGTTCTGAGAACCGTATAATCAATTGTGAGCGGGCATTGAGTGAATGCATCCCTTGAAAAAACAACTAAGCCGATTCTATCATTAACTCTACCCTGAATAAATTCATCTGTGATTTTTTTTGCGGCAACTAATCTATTTGGAGAGAAATCTTCTGCAAGCATACTACCTGATATATCTAAATTAAGAACTATATCAATTCCTTCTGTGTAAACATTTTCTCCGGTTGCAAAAATTTGAGGTCTTGACAATGCAACTATTAAAAATATTAATGAAAGAGACTTTAAAATTAGAGGTAGTAAAGTTAATCTTGCTTTAATACTGACTGGAATTTTCTCATTGGGTTCAATCAAAGGGAGTTTGATTGCAGTATATTTATTTTTATTCAGAAAATATGAAAAAATCCAATAAACGGGAAGAAGCAAAAGTAAGAAAAAAGCTTCGGGATATGCAAAAACTATATCATTCCAATTCATTTTTTATCCCGTTTTGAATTTTCATGTTTGGTTTAGCAGTTTTTTCAACAATTTCATAAGCTTGTTTCATCATAACTTCGTTAATTTCGGGCAGAGGTTGATATTTGGCAAACTTAACCATGTCAGCATTGCTTAAAAATTCATCTGTTATGTCAAGAATACTTTCGGCACCTCTAAGTGCTTTTAGATGTTCTAAGGTTTCTGAAGTTGTCAATTCTAATGAAGGTAAAGTAAATCTTCCTTCAAAGTACTTGCGTACTATGCCGGTGATTCCGGAGTGGTATTCTTTTGTTAATCCGTTTTGCCAGAGATTTTTGCTTTCAAGTTCTTTAAGTTCAGAAATAGCAATTTCATAAGGTGATGGTTTTGGCACTTCGGGCACAATTTCAACAGGCGGTTTTCTGTTTTTATACTTCTTATAAATAAAATATCCGGCAATCAATAACACAAAAGCTATCAATAAAATGTATATTAAAATTAGCCAATCAAATGGAATAGTTTCGGGTTTTTTAATATCCTTAAATTCGGCACTGGTATCAACAGCTACAGTACGAACATATATTGAAAATTGTGCGGAATAAACTGTATCAAGTGTATTGCTGCCTTGTCTTTTGTAGATTACAGGCAAAGGAGGTACTAAAACATCTAATGAATCGAACCCTGCAAATGTATATATATATTTAAGATTTACTATACCGTCTTTCTCTATCTTCCGTGTACTATCACTCAAAAACTCTAGACTTTTGATTGAATCGCGGATTGCAGGTAAAAATATTTCGATTCCGTTTTTGTATTCAAACTCAAGATTAATGTTTATAAAGTCGCCTATTAGATAGTTAGTTGAATCCGGATAGGCTTTTACTTTAATATCTTGCGGAGTAATTAAAACAGGAAAAAGTAACAAAATGGTTAGAAAAATCTTTACCAACGGCTTTCCCTTTTTTTGAAGAAATTTGTTAATGGTTTGATGTATTCTTCCGATGTTAATAGATTAATATGCTCTATCCCTGATTGTTTGAATAGCGTTTCTAACTTTGATAATCTTGCTGATTCTTTCTTATTTAACCAATCTGAAAATGATTTAGAGGAAGTATCAACCGTCATTAATTTTCCGGTTTCCGGGTCTATAAGCTGCACTAATCCAACTCCGGGAATTATTTTCTCTTTTTCGTCTCTCACTAAAATTGGAACCAAATCATGTTTTTTAGAGGCAATTTTTAATACTTTTTCAAAACCCGAATCTTTAAAATCAGAAATCAAAAAAGTGATACTTTTTTTAGTAATTGTTGAATTTAGAAACTCTAAAGCAGATTTTATGTTCGTATTTTTTTCTTTTGGTGTATAAGAAAGTAATTCTCTAATAATTCTTAAGATGTGCGATTTAGTTTTCTTAGGCGGAATAAATTTCTCAACTTCACCTGTAAAAAGAATTAAACCGGTTTTGTCATTATTTTTAAGAGCCGAGAAAGCAAGAATTGCCGAAATTTCGGCGGCTAACTGCTGTTTTGTATAATCGCTTGAACCAAAAAACTGTGAACCTGAAATATCAACCATTAAAATTACGGTTAATTCTCTCTCCTCTTCAAATACTTTAACAAAGGGATGATTAAACCTTGCCGTAACATTCCAATCGATATTTCTAATATCATCGCCAACCTGATATTCTCTAACTTCAGAAAATGCCATACCACGCCCCTTAAAAACGGAATGGTATTCACCACTAAAAACATTATTGACTAAACCTTTAGTTTTAATCTCAATATGTCTTACTTTCTTAAGTATTTCTCTTGTTTCAAGCATTAAGGTACTTCAACCGCATTTAATATATCTTGAAGAATTTTTTCGGAAGTTATTTCCTCAGCCTCAGCTTCATAGGTAACTGCAATTCTGTGTCTTAGAACATCCGGAGCAATTGCTCTTACATCTTCGGGAATAACATATCCTCTTCTTTTCATCAAAGCCACGCCTCTTGCACCTAACGCTAAGTTTATAGTTGCTCTTGGTGATGCTCCGTATAGTATCAAATCAGAAAGATTATCTAATCTGAATAAATGCGGACTTCTTGTTGCAAATACTATATCTAAGATGTATTTTTCAATCTTTTCATCAAGATAAACTTCTCTTAACAGTTCTCTTCCTTTAAGTATATCAGCTTTATTGATAACTTTGTTGATTTTTGAAGCAGTGCCTGATGTATTTTGTTTTAAAATTTGTGATTCTTCTTCCCTTGAAGGATAGGTAATTTTAACTTTAAGCATAAACCTGTCAACCTGAGCTTCAGGCAATGGGTAAGTTCCCTCTTGTTCAATAGGGTTTTGAGTTGCTAAAACTAAAAATGGTTCTTGAAGTTTGAAAGTTTCATCCCCAATAGTAACCTGACGCTCTTGCATTGCTTCTAATAATGCACTTTGAACTTTTGCGGGAGCACGGTTTATTTCATCGGCAAGAATAAAGTTTGCGAATATTGGTCCCTTTCTTATATTAAATGCTCCGTCTTTCGGACTGTAAATTTGAGTACCGATAATATCTGCCGGGAGCAAGTCAGGAGTGAATTGTATCCTGTGAAATTGTGCATCCATTGCAGATGATAAAGTTTTAATAGCTAATGTTTTTGCCAGACCCGGAACACCTTCTAATAATATATGCCCGTCGGCTAATAATCCAATAATTAAGCGTTCAACCATATACTTTTGGCCAACTATTACCTTCCCTACTTCTTCAGCTAATAAGTCTATAAAGGCGCTCTCTTCTTTTATCTTCTGATTAAGTGCACTAATATCCAAAATTACCCTCGTTTTAAAAATTAAAATAGAAATTTGACGACTTTAAAGATAGAAAGGTTACAAGGTTTATCAAAATTTTTTTGTGATTATTGTAAAATGAAGGGCTTATTGGATTTTTCGGTGGCAAAAAAATTAATTAACAGCAGAAGTATAAGAGTTCTTGGTTCTTGGTTCTTTGTGCTTTGTTTCTACTCCCGACGATCCCGGTCGGATGTGGGAGTTCGAGGTAGAACCCCATCTCGACAAAGT
>JACSRR010000105.1 GCA_014879635.1 Ignavibacteriaceae bacterium
CGAGATCTACACTCTCTCCGTCGTCGGCAGCGTCAGATGTGTATAAGAGACAGGGGTAGTAACTCCTCTTATAGCTTTTTAGACGAAGGTGCTTACAAAAGTTCGGATGTTTTATACATCTACCGCCTAAAAATTATTGACAAAGATAATACCCAAGCATATTCAAAAGAAATATCGGTAAATCATGCTGTTTCAGGTGTTAAAAAGACCTGGGGCTCAATAAAGGCAATGTTCCGATAATAAGTTTTGGGTCCTGTTAGTTTTTTTTCTTTTCAAAAATTTCCCGCACTTTTATTATTTCCCCTTATTTCAATCTTTTTATCAGGTTGTTCTGTTTTTATCCCCGAAACCTCAAGGTATGAAACCTCAGATTCCGAGTTTTTAAAAGCCGGATTTGATATAAGAGTAAATTTAGCCGAATACAAGAATGGTTCAGTTATAATTGTTGGTTCTCCGTTAACCATTGTTAGCAATGAAGGCTCATCTATTACCGTGCAAGGCGGAGTACCGCTTAAAATTAGTTTATCCGGAAATAATATTACTCTTTCGGGAGAAGCCGGTACAATTTCGGGTTCCTCACTTCAATTAAAAAGTGTTTCGGTGCCTCTTGAATTTAGAAAAGTTAAGTACCGGGGCGAGTTTAAATTAGTAAAAGACGGCGGTACAGTTTTCCTTCTCAATGTTCTCGATTTAGAAGATTATCTGAGGGGAGTAGTGCCGTTGGAAATCGGGTTAAAAAATCCGGTCTATTTTGAGGCTCTTAAGTGTGCTGCCGTTGCTGCCAGAAATTTTGCTCTAATGAAAATTGAAATGAAATTAAAAAATTTTGACCTTCATGCAGATACAAGAGACCAAGCTTACGGAGGATTGTCTGTTGAAACTAAAATTGACAATGACGCTGTAACTGCAACTTACGGCGAAATTCTAAAATATGAAGGGAATACGGCACAAATATTTTATTTTTCAAGCTGCGGTGGAACAACCGAAGAGTCAACCGAAGTATTCAGCAGCAGAAAAATTCCTTACCTTACTTCTGTAAATTGTGGACCTGACGCATTCTGTTCAGCTTCACCCTCATTTAGGTGGCGGGAAACATTTACTGCTAACAGGCTTATATCTATTCTGAAACGGGATGGCGGACTCAAAGGTGATGCCAAAATTCTATCTGTTGAAATTACTGCTAAAACACAGAGCGGTAGAGTAAAAGAACTGAGATTTAATCTGGATAACGGAAGTAATATTACAATGAACGGAACAAAAATCCGGTATGCATTTAGATCGGAAGTGAGTCAAGAGAGTTTAAGAAGTATGCTCTTTGAAGTAAAAAATCTTAATAATTCGGGAGTTTTTAGCGGTGTAGAATTTGAGGGGAGAGGCTACGGTCACGGTGTTGGTATGTGTCAGTGGGGTGCATTAACCCAGTCTAAAAACGGAGTTAGTCACGAAAAAATATTAGAGCTTTATTTTCCCGGTACAAAATTAGAAAAAATGAGATACAGGTGATTACAGAGAAGATATTTTTAGCATCTCAATCACCGAGAAGACTGCAATTGCTTAAAATGATTGCCCTTGATGTTGAAGCAGTGAAGTTGGATTTCCCCGAAGAATCAATTGAATTCAGTAATCCTGAAAATTATGTGAGTAAGTTGGCTGAAATGAAAATGGGTATCGCTATTTTGCAAAACTTAAACGGAATAATTTTAACGGCAGATACAATTGTTTCATTAAACAATAAAATTTTGAATAAACCGGAAAATTATTCTCACGCCGTAGCAATGCTTTCAGAATTAAGCGGAAAAACCCATGAGGTTTATACTGCATTTTCACTCTCTAATAAAGGCGAAACAATAACGGGAATCGAAAAAACGGAAGTTAAGTTTAAAAATTTGTTATCAAGTGAGATTGAATCGTATATCTTAACAAAAAGCCCATTCGATAAAGCCGGTGGTTATGGAATACAAGACGGTTGGGGTGCAATTTTTACCGAAAAAATTAACGGATGCTACTATAATGTTATGGGATTACCTCTAAGTAATTTATATCAAAAAGTAAAAGAATTGTTGAAGATTGGGCAAGTATAAAAATAAAATAATTTTTTCGATAATTTTAGCTGCATTAGTTTATGTCGGTTTCACAATATATGCCGATTACACAAAGCTGTTAGTTGCTTTCTCTGAATTTAAGTTATGGTTAATCCCGGTATTGTTAACACTTTCACTATTAAATTACTTTTTCCGGTTTTTAAAGTGGGATTATTATCTGGGAGTTTTGAAAATAAACATTGATAAACGCGACTCTGCAGGAATATTTTTCTCCGGTTTTATAATGAGCATCACGCCGGGTAAGATGGGTGAAGTGTTTAAATCATTTTTACTTAGGGAGTTAAATAATACTCCGGTAAGCGTTTCTGCTTCTATAATCTTTGCAGAGCGGGTAACAGATTTCCTTTCGTTAGTTATGCTTTCGGTAACCGGAGCTGTAATTTTTGGTGCGGGAATAGAATTAAGTATTTTAATTTTAGTTCTATTTATTATAATGTTACTTGTTTTAGGCAACCGGAAATCTTCGTTATTTATTTTAGATAAAATAGATGCTATTACACCATTTAAGCGGATAACCCCGGTTTTGAGGAATTTATACGAAAGCTCTTACACACTTT
This sequence comes from Ignavibacteriaceae bacterium, assembly GCA_014879635.1. Lineage (GTDB taxonomy): Bacteria > Bacteroidota > Ignavibacteria > Ignavibacteriales > Ignavibacteriaceae > BA9. The sequence goes on from JACSRR010000105.1 coordinate 2,660, forward strand.
TAAAAGTTAAACCATTAGTTCTAATGATATTTTTAAGTTTATTCTCGTGGTTTTTCGAGTGTTTTGCGTACTTTTTAATATTAAAAAATTATTCTTTAGACCTTGGTCTATTTTGGGCATCGTTTGTTTACGCATTTGGTACAATTATTGGAGCGGTAACACTATTGCCCGGTGGTTTGGGAATAACCGAAGGCTCACTAACATATTTTGTTGTTAATGCCGGAGCCTCTGAAAATGTTGCGGTTGCATCAACTTTTATAATAAGAGCCGTAACTTTATGGTTTTCGGTCATAGTAGGCATTGTAGCGCTCAGTTTATACAAGAAAAGAATAAGTAATATAAATTTGAATCAATTAAATTAATCCGGAGGTTAACTTAAATGGGTAATTATAAACATATCAAAATTCCTTCAAACGGTGAAAAGATTACCGTTCAAAACGGAAAAATTCATGTGCCGGATAATCCGGTTCTACTTTTTATAGAAGGTGACGGCACCGGACCTGATATTTGGAACGCCTCGAAAATGGTTTTTGACGCAGCTGTTGAAAAAGCATCAGGCGGTAAAAGAAAAGTTGCTTGGGCTGAAATATATGCGGGCGAAAAATCTCTCAGTATTTACGGAGAAAATGAATGGTTGCCGGAAGAAACACTTGAAGCTATTGAAGAATATTTAGTGGCTATTAAAGGTCCGCTCACTACACCGGTAGGCGGCGGTATAAGAAGTTTAAATGTAACTTTAAGACAAAGACTTGACCTGTTTGCATGTGTAAGACCCGTAAAATATTACACCGGAACACCTTCGCCAATGAAACACCCCGAAAAGCTTGATATTGTAATTTTCAGAGAGAACACTGAAGATGTTTACGCAGGTATTGAGTTTAAATCTGGCTCGCACGAATCACAAGAATTAATCGAATTTATTAATTCAAAGTTCGGAAAGAGTATTAGAATACCTTCAGGTATCGGAATCAAGCCAATTAGCGAATTCGGTGCTAAAAGATTAGTCAAAAAAGCTATCGAATATGCGATTGAAAATAACAGACAAAGCGTTACTCTTGTCCACAAAGGCAATATTATGAAATTCACCGAAGGTGCCTTTAAAGAATGGGGCTACCAAATTGCTAAAGACGAGTTTGGCGGTGTTACAATTTCAGAAGATGATGTATGGGCATTTCACGGTGGTAAAGTTCCCGCCGGGAAAATCTTAATTAAAGATAGAATTGCTGATAGTATGTTTCAACAATTACTGTTAAGACCTGACGAATATGATGTTTTAGCAACACCTAACTTAAACGGTGATTATATTTCTGATGCTGCTGCTGCTCAGGTTGGTGGTTTAGGAATAGCTCCCGGTGCAAACATGAGTTACAGTGTAGGTCTATTTGAAGCTACTCACGGTACTGCTCCTAAATATGCAGGCTTAGACAAAGTAAATCCCGGATCGGTAATACTTTCAGGCGTTATGATGTTTGAGTATTTAGGTTGGAAGGATGTTGCTCAAATGATTGAGAAATCTTTGCAAGAAACAATTGAATCTAAAGTTGTTACTTATGATTTTGCCCGTTTAATGGATGGTGCAACAGAAGTTCAATGCTCTGATTTTGCAAGGGAAATAATTAAAAATATGAGATAATATTTAGCCCGGGTAACCGGGCTTTTTTTTACCCCCTAATGAAGTACTGTTTTTATTGTGCTTATATGATTTATTGCTTGCAAAATTAATTTAACCAAAGAGAGTACACAGAGAGAGAGAAAAGTGGAAAGTTAGATCCCGGCCAGGTTCGGAGTAGAGTAGGGAGCGGAGTTTAATAAAGTTATCGTATGTTAGCAGAAGACGGGGATTAATTTTCCTACCCACTACCAACTGCAAGCGCAGCGAACTACCCACTAAATATAATGTTTGTAGAAAACCAAGAATACAGAAACCTCAAAAATGCTGAAGGGTGTTTTGTAACTTTGTTTAATTCACAGTACCGTAAACTAAGTGAAAAAGTATTCGTTGAACACATTCATCTCTTCTGTAATAGAAACAAATCATTAGTTTATACCTTCAAAGTTTAACAATTTTAATAAAGCTAAGCTATGGGAAATGAAAACAATTAAATAATTGCCATCGTGTAAATTCAGGTGAGTTTTTTTTGAAGTAAAAATTTTCTATTAATTCAGTTGATTTAAAATATTTG
>JACSRR010000396.1 GCA_014879635.1 Ignavibacteriaceae bacterium
ATTGATTCATTTATTAATGAAGTAAAAGCAAAATACAACATCCCGGTAAATAAGATTAACAAAAAGAATTTTGATGAAAATGGGGCAAAAATTGCTGCATTAACAAAAGATAACCTGAAAATTTCATCGCTTTTTATCTGGCTGATTATCTCTATACTTATAATCTTACCTGCGTCTTATTTTGCTCAAATGTATTTTGATAATCTTTTGATGATTTTTCAGAAAGAAAATTGGATCTATTATGCAGGTTTATTTTTTCTTCCTGTATTATTTCTCTATTTCTTTATTATTTCATTCCTTTTCTTTAAAAAAGGAATCAAAAAAACCGGCTTAGTTTTAATGCTTCTCTCTATTATTTCGGGTGGATTTGTTTATTTAACTTACGACCACTTAAAGAAAGATACCTTAAACACTATAGTTTTTAAGAAAAAGTTGTTTGCTGCTGTTTACTTAGAAGAAAATACCGGGGTTGACTCCTTAAAACTGAAATCAGAGGATTTAAACTCGATCTTTCGCAATTCCTTTTTAAGCGATGACCCTGATATTATTGCATACACAAGATTTTCAGTAATAAATAATTCATTAAATTTAGTTGCATCCTTACCTCTTTTATCGAGAAAAATAGTTCAAATTGATGATTTTAATACAAATGTAGAATTTAAAAGAGAAGAAATACAAGATATACCCGGTTTAAATACGAAATTTTCGCTAGTATCGGCAATTCAATTACCGGGCACTCAAGTTTATTTTAATAACAATTCATACTCTTTTAAAGCAGAGTTCAAAAATTTAAAGTTCAATAACGATACTGAGAATGCGGGAATTGGAATAAGTTTTAACCGTTATGTTGTTTTGTTAACGCCTAATCATATTGAATTGGCAAGAATGAACTATCCCCTTTCAGGTGATGAGTTAAAATATCTTTTAGTTGAATGCAGCTATAGAGGTATTAATTTCACTTCCCCTGTCAGAATGACCCGAAGTGATGAAAAAGCAAATGCCATAAGCTCCTTTGTTTTCCCTGTTGATTTTAGCAAACATTTTGCTGTTGATCTAATTCAAGGAACCCAATACAACATCTCTATAAGCGTAATTAAAGAAAAAATATTTGTCAAAATAAACAATGAAATCATTGTTAATGAAGCCTTTGATTCTAAATTCTGGGATTTAGATAATGTGAATTTCCCCACAACTGTTGGTTTAGCTTACCAACCTTTTAGTAATGTCAGCCTTGAGAGTATTGAATTAATTAACTTAATTGCTGCAGATTCAGGCCTTGAGAATTCATATTTAGTCAAAAAATTAACAGGTAAGTTAAAACCTTCAACAGAAATTTACGAGGATGACAAAAGGTCAAAAACCATTAATTCGGATAAAATAGGAGATTTGTCAATTTCCATTATTACCGAAACTAACGGTTTGATTAAAATAAAATCTAAGAACGGTAATATTTATTACTGTAACTTAAATGATATTGAAACCATTAATTGGAATTAAAAAAAGGAGAATCTATGAGATTAGAGCTTGATAATGAACAAGTACAAGATTTGTTAGAATTGATATATCTTGGTAGCAACATGGCAAATTTGTCAGATAGCAGTAAAGTTGAAGATTATGTCGATTTAAAAACCTATGTTTTTCAACAAGTTCACAAAAACAAAATTGAAAATGTGCTAATTTTAAATGAAGAAGATAAAGAGCTGAATGTTACTCCGGAGATTGAAGACAATCTACTTGATATCATTGAAGCTTATGACCAATTTACTATGTACAAAGAACTAGCTACAAGGTTAGGAAATAGAGATATAGATAGAAAATACGGCGAAGATTATATGGATAAATTAGAGTTCGAAGAAGCTTTTGTTCTGATGGATAAATACTTAAGAAGATACCTTAAAGAGTTTACAAGAAACGGAATTGATAATCTTTTCCTCAAAAAACCAAAATTGGAAGAATAATAATCCCCTACTATTTCCAGAGGGCAAAGTAACCGTGACTTTCTAAAATATTTTGCCCTTCTTCCGATAGAATAAAATCAATAAACCTTTTTGTGAGACCTGTGGGTGATTGAATAGTATAAAAGTATAGATTCCTGCCTAAAGGATAGTCAGGATTCGGCATTTTATTTTCGTCTAAGGGGGGTATTCCGTTAATGTTCAAACTTTTAAGATTTTGAGTAAATTCGCCACCGCTTAATCCAATTGAATATTTATCATTTGCTATCATATTCCTCAAAATTCCGTCTGTTTCAGCAACATCTGCCTGTTCACCAAAATCTTTATTAACTAAAACAAACCGCTTAAAATATGAATAAGTACCGGAGTTTGGTCTTATTATAATTCTAATTTTTTTTCCTTCAAATTCCCCTTCACGCCAATAAATTTTTTCCCCGCTGAAAATATCAATGAGAGTTTCTTTAGACAGATTGCTTAAAGGGTTGCTTGGGTGTACATATACTAAAATATCATCTCGCGCTATTAAAGTAGAAACACCTACTCTTCCTGTTCGAGTTGAGATTTTTTTTGATTCTTCCGGCAATAATGGTCTAGAAGCCATTGCTATATCGCAATTCCCGTTAATTAAAGAATTAATCCCTGTTTCAGACCCTCCTCCCTCCACTAAAATAATATTCTCTGAATGATGGCTCATAAACTCATCCGCAAGAATTTGAACAACTAATTTGAGAGATTCGGAGCCTTTAATATTAATTAGCACTTCGTTTTTATTTACACCGCTACATCCGGCAAAAATTAGTATTAAGATACAAAAAAACAGAGATTTTTTCATTTTTTCTCAGCCTTATTTCGTCTTTTAGCATTATTGAACTCAACCCCCTTTCGCCATTCGGGTTCGGTTGATTGATTTGCCAAATCAATAACAAACTGTTTAATAATGTTATAATGAAGTTCTATAGCATTTAAATTTACTTCAATTGAACTATCATCAAACGGTGTGTGATAAATTTCACTGAAATAATTTACGATGTTCATTAAAGCATCGTTTTCGCTTCTGTTCTTAAACTTTAATCCTTCATAAATCATTATTGAGGGAATTCCCTCTGATGCAAATATAAATTGGTCAGAACGGTTAAATGATTCTTCAATCAAAAAATAAGGCGGAATTTTACTAACTCCTGTATTCAATTTTTCTGCACTATTTTTTAAGGTGACTTCTAAATCAGAATACTCTCCTCCAATTGCAATTACATCTTCAAATTCGTCAAAATAGGCGATTCCGTCTATGTTTAAATTTGCTACCGTTTTATATAATGGTACTACCGGATTGTTAACATAAAACAATGCACCGAGCAAACCTTTCTCTTCGGCGGTAGTGAATAAAAATATTATACTCCGTTTCGTTTGGATTTTTTGGTTTGTAAAATCATTAACCAATTGTAAGAGAGCGGCGGTTCCGAGTGCATTATCTGTAAAACCGTTATAAATTGAATCGCCTCTAATTGGCACCCCTACACCTAAGTGGTCGTAGTGTGCAGAAACAATAATATAAGAATCTTTGAGTTCTTTATCAATTCCTTTGTGAAAAGCAATGATATTAGGAGATAGAAAAGTTTTTTGTTGGGTGCTGCTGATAAAACTGACTTTTGTTTCGAGATTAAAACTTACGGGACGCTTTTTCTGATACCTCTCATATACTTCTTTTAAAGAATATTTTGCACCTGTAAAAAGAGAAGCAGCTTTTAACGGGTTAATTATCATTCCGAAATTCACAACGGGTCTTGAAGCTAAACTTACTTCATTAAAAGAATAGGCTAAATTAATTTTATTCCAATCAAATAACTCATCAACAAATGGGTTCGGAATAATAATTGTACCTTTTGCACCTTTTGAGAGTGCGTTTCGCTGTTTAACATCATAGTTTGAATAAATGGTTGTTTGAGTTCCTCTAAAAAAGGCTGGATTTTCGGATAGAGGTTCTCCACTCAACACAACCACTATTTTACCCTCAACATCTAATGCAAAATAATCATCATAATCGTATTCAGGTGCTGAAATCCCATAACCGGCAAATACTAAACCAACCGGCTCAGGAAAAAATATTTCAGCTCCGTAATTTGTAAGTACATAATCCTTTCCTTGCATGAAGTTGAATTTTTCAATGCCAGAGTGCAAGGTGAAAAGTGAAGATTCGTCAAATTTATATGAAATAAACGGGATGTTCTGAGTTGTTATATCCTGATTTTGAAAACCCGATGCCCCCATTTTTCTGAGTTCCGAAATTAAATATTCAGAAGCTAAATCTCCGCCTAATTGACCCGTTCCCCTCCCGAGAAAATTATCTGAAGCAAGTAATTTTGCCTTACTATTAATTATCTCTGCCGGGTTGGTTGATTCATTTGCCTGATAACCGGGATAAATAAATTTGAGGCAAATTATCACAATGAAAAACGGTTTGAGTACACGGAACAATTTTATTACTCTGAATTATGTTGTACATACAAATTTAATAAATCTCCGGTAAATTTTTAATGCCTTTCTTAGTAGAATCGTAGTGCAGATAGTGTAATATAAGGTTTTTTGATTTTTCAGTGGTGACTAGATTAAAGTTCAAATTAATAGGTAAGAAAAATCGGTAAATATTGGTTAGTGTTCAATGTTATAATTAATAATTGGCTCTTAGATTAAAGAAATTTTATGTTTCGTTACGGGCGCTGAATAGTATCAAAAATTACTATTTAAAAATTGAGTTCGGTATAAAATATTTATCAATTATACGGCCTCCTTTCAGGGTAAGTAATACAATGGAACACTTAAATTTCTGTCTCTTATACACATCT
>JACSRR010000153.1 GCA_014879635.1 Ignavibacteriaceae bacterium
TGTTTTTCGTGACCGTTTCTTTCGATTAACTGAATTTTAGTCAGATTCGGTTCGTCCTTCAATCGGTAAAGGTAGGTGAATTCTTCATTGGCCAATTCAGGGAAATCATTCAAGCCCTTTCTAATTAATTGTCTGGAATATCGTCCCAAAAGCAAAACCTGTTTGCAGATTTCATTTTCTGTAAAAGAAACCTGATGCTGTTCATTTTTAAAAAGTTTGGTTGGGCTCTCTTTTCGGTATTTTTTATCATTCAGCCAAAGACGGAAATCCTCAACATTAGAGTGAGGTTTATAAGCTTCGGAATTTTCAAATTCTTTAACCTGATGAAGCAGATCAATGAAAAAGTTAGTATTCATAGCGCAAATTTATTCTAAGTATTTTAAATATTTTTTATAATCTAATAAAGAGGTTGAAGAATCTGAACCCTTCAACACTCCAACTCTCAAACCATCCAACTAAAGCTTAACACTTCCCATTCCGCCATCAATTCCGAATATCTGTCCTGTAATCCACGACGATTTATCTGAAACAAGGAAAGCCGTCATTTCCGCAATTTCTTCAGCCGTTCCCACTCTTTGCAGCGGATGTCTTTTCGCGGAAGCTTCTCTTTTCTCAGGTGTTGCTAAAAGCTGTGCTGCCAGATTCGTGTCCGTTAAAGAAGGTGCAATCGCATTAACCCTAATTTTCTGAGCCGAAAATTCTGCCGCCAGACTTTTTGTAAGACCTTCCACTGCATTTTTGCTCGCCGCAATTGAAGCGTGAAAAGGCATTCCCAGTTTTGCCGCCACGGAACTGAAAAGCACAACGGAGGCACTTTCCGACTTTTTAAGATTCGGCAACAGTTTCTGAATCATTTTTACCGCTCCCAAAACATTGATCTCAAAATCATTCTTAAAATCATCCACAGAAAGTCGGTTAAAAGGTTTTAAATTAATGCTTCCCGGTGCATAAACCAATCCATCCACCACTTCAGGAAAATTAATGTCATCTAAGTTTCCCGAAAGAATATCCATTTTGTGGAATTCAATATTCGGATGATTCAGTTCAGGATTTTTCGTTCTGGAAATTCCGATAATTTTGTTTTGTTCTGCGAGAATCTTTGCCGTTGCCAATCCGATTCCCTTTCCGCAACCGATGATGACGATATTTTTCATAATGAATTTATTTTTATGTTTTGGAACACGAAGGTTTTTATTTTGAGACACTTCGACAAGCTCAGTGTGACATCTCTAATACTATTCGTTTAATTATCTTTTAATTGTAAGGATGAGCTTAGTTTATGATGAGTCTGACGAAATAAAGTGTCTATTTACAAAGCCTTTTTGCTCTTTTAAAGCACTCTATCTTCAAACAATTCTTTTGTGTCTTTTGTGGTAAAATTTATCTTTTAGAAATTTTATTATTGCTGATCACTCTCTGTCTGCTGCATTTAAAGCGGTTAATTTCTTCGCTTCTCTTTTTCAAATGTTTTTGGCTCACTCCGGAATTCACTCTTTTTCGCCAAAGTTTAAAACTCGATTCCTTCAGTTCCGAACGCATCAGTTCAATCACTTCCGATTCGCTGATTCCGAACTGAAATTCTATGGCTTCAAACGGCGTTCGGTCTTCCCACGCCATTTCAATTATTCTACCGGTATCTTCAAGAGTTAGATTTTTCATAAATTCCGTTTCTGTTTTTAACATTTTGGATGTAATAAAAGTTTAATGAATTTCGAAAACCTTGAAAATATTTTTATCCGGATAAAATCGTTTTTAAATGAAGGAGTAAATTCGTCATCAAGCGGTTTTCATACTGTGAATGTTTGTACTGTTGAAAAGAATTCGCCAAAAATAAGAACGGTTGTACTTAGAAATTTTGACGAGGAAAATTTTGTAATTTATTTTCATACCGATAAACGATCTCAAAAAATTAATCATTTGAAGGAAAATTCTAATATTTCGTTGCATTTTTACAGTTTGAACGACAAAACACAACTGATTATTGAAGGGAGTGCCGAAATCCTTAATTCCGGAGAATATTTTGAAAATGCGTGGGAAAACACAAAATCGATGAGTCGTAAATGTTATTTTCTTACTGAGGCACCCGGCATTCCTTTAAAAGAATACAGGAGCGGATTACCCGAAGTTTTTCAAAATAGAAGTCCACTTCCTTCTGAGAGTGAAGAGGGGAAACAAAATTTCACCGTAGTAAAAGTTCAGTGTAAAGTTGTTGAGTTTCTTTACCTTAGAGCAAAGGGAAATATAAGGGCACGGTTCAAACTAGATTACGCAGGAAAAATGAAACAATGCGAATTTTTAATTCCTTGATTCAAACTAACAATGCCGGTCTAAATCTAAAAACTCGTTAAATCCACAATTTGAAATAAAATCTTCGTCATGCGAAATACAGATTATGCTCCCTTTGTAATTGTTTAAAGTATCCTCCAAAATATTTATTGTTTTGATATCTAAATTATTTGTAGGTTCATCCAAAAAAATTATTTCCGGGGGTGTTTTGAGGGCGCTTATAAATGCCAGGGCAGCTCTCATTTTTTCTCCGCCACTCAAATTTCCTACTAATTTTGCGGTTTCATCACCGTAAAAACCGAATCTCCCTAAAATAATTCTGTAGAATGCTTCATCTGAGTTGATTAAACCGGGTTTGTTAAAGTTTTGTAGTAAAGTTTTATCCGGGTCAAAAAGGCTCATTTTTTGGTCGAGATATCCGGAATTTTTATAATTGCGAACAAGCCTGCCTGTAAAATTCTGATTCAGATTTGCTAATGCTTTCAACAAAGTTGTTTTTCCGCTGCCGTTTGCACCCATGATTCTCAATCTAGTAGGTTGAGTTAAATGAATGGTTACCGGTATTTCCCACAAATTTCGTTCTGAGAAGTGAAAATTTAGGGTTTCGGCACTTATAAGAGATTTCCCTTTTTTAGATTCTGAAGTTTGAAATTCAATTTTGATTTTCTTTCCAAAATCTATCTGATTTTTAATAGTATCTACTTTTTCGTTTAAATCTGATAATCTCTTTGATTGGGCATTTTTAAGTTTACTTAAGGAGTTTTCTCCCGATCCTTTCATCTTGTTTAACATAATTTTTGGTATTCCGGCGTTTTTGTTGTTCTTAGAAGCTGTTGAAAGTTTCATCTTTTTGTTTTCGATCTTCTCTTCTGCTTCTTGGTTTGCAATTTTGAGTGATTTGATTGCCGTCTTATAATCATTAGTCAGCTTGGATTGAATCAGTTCTGATTGTTCTTCATAAAAATCGTAATTTCCTCCGAAAGAACGAAGTGTGCCATTATAAAATTCAACAATCTCATCACATAATCGTAGCAATTCCCTATCATGGCTTATGATAAGAACGGGGCTTTTTCTTGATGTAATCAGGTTGTGAATTATCGCTCTTCCGTGTTTATCAAGGTGGTTTGTCGGTTCGTCAAGTATTAAAATTCCGGGGTTATTGAGCAGTATTTGAGCAATAAAAACTTTTAATAACTCTCCGCCGCTCAAACTTGTCGAATCTCTATTTAAAAACCCGCTGTTCAAACCTGCGTTTTCAAGCGATTCAATTGCAGACTGTTCAATAAGCCAATTATCGCCCACAATTTCAACATCGGTAAGCGATCCTGTACCATCTTCGAGCTTTTTCATAGAATCTAAAATGTCTTTCACACCGAGAATACTCTGAACATCCGGATATTTCTCTGCAGAGAGATTTTGCGGTAGATAATACAGACTTTGACTCGTAATCACCGAACCTGACGAGGGAGTCAATAATCCGCAAATTATTTTTGCTAACGAAGATTTACCGCTACCGTTATTTCCGGTAATCCCGGTAATTTTTCCGGTGAATGAATAATTTAGATTTTCGAAAAGTTGTTTGCCTGCAGGCAGTGTGTAAGATAGATTTTTGATTGTCAGAAAGGACATATAACCTCCGTTTAAAGTAAAAAAAATGGTTTTATCTTTATTGCGGGGTTATATTCTCATTGGAGTTCCTAAAAAGTGAATAATTTTTTATTTAGTATCCAAAAATAAAAAACAGTTTTTAATCAGACAAAAATTTAATGATAAACGGTTTTGGGTGTATATAAATTATCTGCGGAAAAGGCTTAAAGGTTTGTAAGTTGCAAAAAATAATTTAACCTCATAACATAAAGAGAAAAAGAGAAGTTATTTACAAGATTACATTAAGTATTGCAAGCAATTTGTTTTACTCAATCATATCAAAAGCCTGAAAAAAATATTTCTAAGGTTGAAAGTATTAATAAGAGGGATGCTATTAATTGCTAAGTGTATAAAAAAAGGCGGTTAACAAAAATTAACCGCCTTTATGAAAAGTCAATATTTTACCGGTGTTTGAATATCCGGTGCAATTTACTTATCGCATTAAGACCATTTTAATAGTAGAGGTAAATTTCTCAGCTTTTAATCTTGCGAAATAAACTCCTGACGAGGCTTCATAGCCGGAATTACTTTTTCCGTTCCATGTTGCGGCGTATTTGCCCGCAGCTTGAACATTATCGGCAATTGTTGCAACTAAATTACCGTTAATATCAAAAATTTCAAGACTAATTTTACCTTCTTCCGGAATAAAATATTCTATCCTGGTTGAAGGATTAAATGGATTCGGATAATTTTGCGAGAGTTTATATTCAGCCGGAATTTCAGTGCTAAAATCAACAATACCAACCGGTGTTTGAACAGAAGAACGCATAAAATATGTCCAAGGATATGGATTCCAAATATTATTTTCAAAGTCCCAGCCTCTATTATTACTTACAGGGTCATAACCATAAGCCGGTTGATTAACACCGTCATAAAGCATACCGACATAAAAATCCTCACTGACAATAAGATTGCTATTTTCAACGCTCCAAGTATTCCAACCGTTTGTGTTACTTGCAGTTACGGGCAGAAAATTCACTAAAGCCGCACCCGGGAAATTGCCGCTACTTCCGAATATAATTGGTTTAAAAGTGGCAGTACCGGCATTTACACTTGTAATATAAAAACTAACAGATAAAATTTTACAATTTGCCATTGGGGGGCTCATTCTAACCGCAGAACCGGAACCGTTTGCTGCATAATAGTAACCGGATGTAGGAGTACCATCGTCATAAATAAGGTTAACGGTTTGACCTGAAGCACCGCCCTGTGGGAGAGTAGCAGTAAACATACTTCTTCCGTGAGTAGCGGCAACAATTTTATTATCTGAAGCCCTTATGTCTAAATCAAATACAGGAACATTTGGCATAGCCGAACCATCTTTGAACCAAGAAACGCCACCGTTAGTTGTAGAGAAAACACCAAGATCTGTACCGGCAATGATATGATTTGCATCATTGTGATTAACTACTATGCTGTTGATTGGTATGTTAGGTAAATTACCTGAAACATTTGACCAAGTTGCTCCTCTGTTTGTAGTTTTGAAAACCTTATTGCCACTTGAAAACCCTGAATATGCCACATAAGCCGTGTTTGGTTGGTTTGGTTGTATTGCAATTCTTGAAACAGAGAGGTTTGGTAATCCTGTTGTTATATTTGTCCATGTTGTTCCTCCCGCTGTAGTAACTTGTACCCTACCGTTAGTACAACCGACATAAATAACATTTGAATTTCCTTTAGCAATTGAAACAGCTGAAATTCTTGCTCCTGATGAACCTGTTCCGTCTCCTGTTAAATCATTACTTACTGCAGACCAATTGCTTGCCCCGTTAGTAGTTTTCCAAACTCTATAAGTACCACCTACAATAATTTGCGGATTATTTGGATCCATTGCAAAAGGAGTAATAAAGAGTGTTCTGTCTGTTGTACCGTCGTATGTATTCGGTCCTTTAGGAATTCCTGACATAGCAGAGAAAAAAGAAGAACCACCGTTAGTAGATTTCCAGAAAGAGAAGTTCACATATTCGATATAAATATTGTTAGGATTGGTAAAATCAACTTCGGTTGCACCTCCGTCACCACCAAATATTTCAGACCAGGTTGTTCCTGAAGAAGACCTAATAGTACCGTTATCTTGCGTACCGCCGTAAAAAGTGTTTAATGTAGGGTGAATGGCACCGTAGTAAAATTGAGTTATGGATAAATTATTATTTAACGCTGTCCAACTTGTTCCACCGTTAGTAGTTCTATAAATACCTCCGTCATTACCTACATAAAGAGTATTTGAACCGGAAGGAAATACCATTGCATGTTGATCAGCGTGAACATAAGGAGGAGCCCCACCCTGTGAGTACCAGTTAGAAACTTGAGTCCAAGTAGTACCGCCATTAGTTGTTTTGAATATATCGATACCGCCTGCATAAACAATATTCTGATTATCAGGTTGCACTGCCAATATATTATCATACCAACCCTGCCCTCCAAGATATGTAGATGCACCACTGAATGAAGGACCGGGGATAGTAATTGACGACCAATTTGCACCACTGTTAGTAGATTTAATCATTGCTAATGCACCGCCTGTTGAAGGGTTATGAACACTAGCATAAACGGTTGCCGGACTTGATGGTGAAATGGCTATTTCAACTCTTCCACCGTTCGCATTCGTATAAACAGAAGAAAATGAAGCTCCGTTATTAGTGCTCCTCAAAATTGTAGCACCTGAGAACATGCCCTGTGCAGCATAAATTGAGACCGGCGAAGTGTATGCAATTTCAAGATCCATAATATTTATATCACTGCTACCGGACGAATGCACTGCTGTAAAAGTTGCGCCGCCGTCTGTACTCGCAAATACACCTTTTCTTGTGGCTGCATAAAGTTTGTTGTTCACTCTATCGTATTCAAGTTTATTCACATAGTGAAAATTGGTGTTTTTTGTTGATGCTAACTGAGTCCATGAACTACCGGCATCGGTTGATTTAAAGATGCCTTCACCTCTGATAAAATCGTAATTAAAAAAACCTTCACCGGTACCGGCATAAATAATATTAGCGTTAGTACCTTGAAAAGTCATAGCACAAACGGCGAGATTTTCCATATCATCTTTAAGAGGCACCCATGAGGTTCCGCCGGTAGTGGTCTTCCAAACACCGCCCGAAACTGCACCCACATACATAATATTTGCGTTTGATGGATTAATCAAAACACTTCTAACTCTACCGCCAATATTAGAAGGACCAACTTGCGTCCATAAAAATGCACTTAAATTTTCTCCGTTATCGGTTGCAATAGTGTTGTTTTCTTCGATGTGTTTCATAGCTTCTTCACGCCAGCCTACAGGTATATATCCGAGAGGGTAAGCTCTCATCTCATATTGCTGCTGAGTAGCAAGGTCGGGAAAGCCATAAGAAGCTTTTTTATTTTTTTTGCGTTCAAGGTTAAACTCAAGAAAAGAAGTTTCGGTATTAACAGTATGTTCGTAACTCTGAAATAAAAACACTAACCCGAGTACGAGGGAGAGTGGTAAAACAATTCCGGAAATTAATTTTTTCATGTTATTCATTCCAAACCTTAATTAAATCATAAATGTACCAGTTAAAATCATTATCGAGCATAATTACTGCTTCAATTTTATTATTCTCTTCTAATTTTAATCCTTCTAATAGCCGTTTATTTCTTTCAGAATCAGTTAATTGACCGGATTCGTCTATTGCAAAAGCCGGAACAACATTATAAAGCGCTCCCTTTTCAGCTATTGAAGGCATATTGTTATAGTCATTAGAATCGTCAACCTTAATTCTAATTGAGTATTCATTGCCGCCGGTTTTTGTAATTGAAATCACGCTTGCAGTAACTTTAGAACTGTTTTCAACAATAGTAGCAGGTTGTTTATTATCGGAAGGTTTCTCTTTTTCACAGTGTTCATTTGAAGAACATCCCACAAAAATCAACAGAGAAATAACAAATAGAAATGTTAGTTTCATACTTTACTCTTTAGAGAAGATAAATATTTTAATTGTGCTTTGAATATATGAAATAAATTTATTTTACAATATTTGGGAGGTCACTTTTTGAAGAGTTTATTCTAAAATTTTATATGTGTATTGGTTGCAATTTGATTTTAGTTTTAAGACTTTGAAATTGAAAAATTTAAAATTATTCACAGGTTCTATGAAAGACACTCAAAATATCATTAAAACAAGCCGGTTATCGTTGATTGCAGCAACCGAACCGTTAATTTTAAACCTTTTAGGCGGTAAATTAAGATTTGAAACAGAATACGGGATTAAAGTTGCTTACCAATTTAATGAATTTCCCGGTTCGGTTGAGTATGCTCTTGAATATTGTAGAAATAATAACGGGGATGTTGAGTGGGGAGCATACTTATTTGTAATTGACGAATTAAAAGTACTTGCCGGATTTGGTGGTTATAAAGGAGAACCTAACACCTTCGGCGAAGTTGAAATAGGATACTCAGTCTCTCCTCAATTCAGAAATAGAGGCTTTGCAACCGAAGCCGCCAAAGGTTTAACTAATTACGCCTTTCTTGATAGCAGGGTCAAAAAAGTTATTGCACATACTCTTGCCGAAGAAAATCCTTCTTCAAACTTACTAAAAAAGCTTGGCTTTGTATTTACTATTGCTTTTGAAGATTCTGAAGATGGTCAAATTTGGAGATGGGAAAGAAAGAGGCAAGACGCAGATGCCGGGAAAACTTCTTAGTGCTTTGTAATTATTGAGTTGTTCAAAAAAAACTCTGTGTTCTATATAAGCTCTGTGGTTAAATTTTTTATCACAGATTAATTATATAAGGGCTTAAAATCTCAATCCTAATTGTTAACAAATTTAAAACATTTAGCTAATATTGTTAGAATACCTTATAATTGAAGTTTAAAAAAAAGATATTTGCTAATTGATAGAACATAGACACGAATTATCCGAAGAATTTAAGTTAGAAGTAGTTACATTAGTTGCCGGTGCTTTAGAGATTGATTTATTAGAAAGTGTATTTGAACGGCTAAACGGGCAAACAATAAAGTACTTCTGGTCAAGGTCGTCAGAATCAAATCTGTTAAGAATTATTAATTCTACTTTTAACAAAAACAACTTTTTAAAAGAATTAGTCTATTACCCACATCATCCCGAAATAGTTGTTGCAATTTCTGCAAACAGCAATTTTCTAACCGATATTATTGTCAGAAACCCTGAATTTTTATACAGGATATTTGACTCTTCGGTTTTAGAAGAAAAATTAAACTGCGAAAAATTATTATCCGAAATCAAAAGATCTCTTAAATCTTTGCGTTCTTTTGATGCAAGAATCAATCATTTAAAATCAGTAAAACGGCGTGAAATTCTTTGTACGGGAGTAAAAGATATCCTCGGTTTTTTTGATGTAAAGCAAATAACAAAAGAGTTATCCGAAATTGCAAATGCCGTTACTTCAAATATGTTTTATGTTTGTTTGGGTGAAATTTTAAGAACAAAAAGGTTGTATGACGGTGATTACATTTTAGAAATTGACGAAATTTTTTCCGGTAATGAGGAAATTCCGGCATTTTTGAAAAATTTTGTATTAATTTCTTTAGGTAAATTAGGTGGGGGTGAACTAAACTATAGTTCCGATATCGATTTGATGATGATTATTAAAGAAAATGAAGTGCTTCAAGGTGGTGTAGAATATTTCGAAATTATTTCGGATGCTATTAAATTATTTGTCGAAAAGGGTTCGGTAATTACTGAGAACGGATATCTCTATAGAATAGATTTCAGATTAAGACCCGACGGAAAAGCATCTCCACTTTGCAGAACCCTAAATGATACATTAGGATATTATGAGTCACGAGGTGAAGATTGGGAACGCCAAATGCTAATTAAAGCGGGCTACACAGCGGGCAGTAAAGAACTTTTCAATCAGTTTATTAAAATTGCACATCATTTTGTTTATCCCGGTACATTTCTAAAATCGCCTTTAGAGCAGATTAAGCGGTTGAGAAGTATCAAAGTTCAATCTACAACTAATCAAATGAACATAAAAATCTCTCGCGGAGGGTTGAGGGACATTGAATTTGGTGTACAAGCTTTGCAATTAATAAGCGGCGGTAAAAACCCTTCAGTTAGAGAATCAAACACCATTGATGCAATAATTAAATTATCAGAATTTGGTTTGATGCGTGATTCAGAGAGGGAAGTATATCTCGAAAGTTACATTCTGTATAGAAGGATTGAACACTACTTACAATTAATGAATGATTCACAAACTCACACAATTCCCGAAAGCGGTGAAAATCTCG
Organism: Ignavibacteriaceae bacterium; assembly: GCA_014879635.1. Lineage (GTDB taxonomy): Bacteria > Bacteroidota > Ignavibacteria > Ignavibacteriales > Ignavibacteriaceae > BA9. The sequence goes on from JACSRR010000153.1 coordinate 10,170, forward strand.
AAAAACTTGCTGCCTATTTGCATTTTAAATCACCCGCAGATTTTTTCAGCTTTTTGAACAAAACAAAGGCAGCCGTTAGAACAATCTACGATTCTATTACTGATACACAACCCGGCGAAGAAAATTCTTATGACCCGCTATTATCAATTAATTTTGTCGATAAAAAAAAGGCAGCACGAAACCTTAGGTTTCTAAAAGACGGTAGCGGGTTAATTGAAAAAAAGGAATTTGATTCAAGAACCATTGACTCTTTTCAAAAAATTGAACCGGCTTTATTTAATTATCTTCAAAGATCGCTTGACCCTGATATCACCCTGCAAAATCTCACTAGAATTATTCAACTCATTAATTTCCCCTCAATTTTCTACGACGAGCTTTCAACCCCATCATTGTTTGATGCTCTTTTAGAAATTTGTGAGTTTTCGCAAAAGGGGGTTGAAATGTTTTGTGAAGACCCGGTTTTGAAAGACCTGATTCTCTCGGGTAAAATTTTCGAAAAATTGGATATAAAACACGATGTATCCCTTCCGTTTAATCAAATTCTGTTTATTGTTGTAATTCAATACACTTTGCGATTAGAAAAAATAAATGAATTGACTTCTATTTTAAGCAAGATTATTTATGAAAAAATCCGGTTGGTTCACAGAAAATATAAATTGTTGAGCAGTGAAACATATTTTACTGCTATTTTAGGAAGTGCATCTAACGGCGACCTGCATTTTCATTCTGATGTTGATTTACTTTTTGTTGTCGAAAATCTTGAAGGAAATGAAGAAGTAATAGATGTTTTTGTCAAAGTTCTAAATGAGATTAAATCAGAGCTAAAGCCGTTTGATGTAGATTGCAGATTAAGACCGGAGGGCAAAAATAGTCCTGTAGTTTGTGATATTAAATTATACGAAGAGTATATTAATTCAAGAATACAAGTTTGGGAATTACAAAGTATCACAAAAATTAACAGATTGAGCGGAAGTAAAAAATTATTTGAGGATTTTGTAGAACTTGTTAATGAGAAGTTAAAAAGTCTCCCACCTGAAAAAATTAAAAAAGATATATGGGAGATGAGAAATAAAATGACCCCTATAACAATCGGTCCTTTTAATTCACAAATTAACTACAAAAAGGGAAGGGGCGGTTTAGTTGACATCGAATTTTACATACAATATTTAATGCTCTCATTAGAGGAGATATTTGCAAGATTGTACGGAAGGTCTGCGTCAAAAGTATTAAATTCGCTAAGATTATTGAGTAAGCAGAAAGTGAATAAAGAAATTTGTTCACAATTAATGACACATTCAGAGCTTGAGAATCTTAAAAAGAACTATGAATTTCTTAAATTAGCGATAGCAGAAACAGGTTCTTTATTTAATAAAGGGAATTTCGCTTTTCCGAAAGAAAAAAATGTTCAAAATCTTTTAGCTTACAGATTAGGTTTCAGAACAGGTGAAGAGCTTTTAGTTAACTTAAAAAAGATAATGACCGAAAACCATACAATATTCAACAAATATCTAAAGAATTAAAGTGGAAATATTAAAAAAGTATCTTCCCGTTTTTACGGGAGTAATAGTATTTATCGTTTATTTGACAACAATTGCTCCGTCTGTTATTCAAATTGATGCGGGAGAGTTAGCCGCGGTGCAGGCACTACCGGGAGTTGCACATCCTACAGGATATCCACTTTTCACTTTTCTCGGTTATTTATTTTCCCTTTTGCCGCTACCTTTCACAAAAATCTTTCAACTAAATTTATTGGCTGCTATTTATACAGCATCTGCAGTTGCAGTATTTGTTGCTTCCTTCACCATTATCATTGAAAATTTAGGTGCTTTTAGGAAAGCTAAAAAGCAACCTAAAGCTGTTATTAAAACAAGGAAAACCAAAAAAGTAACTGAAGTAAAAGCCGCTGAGAGTACTGTTGAAGTAAATATTTTTGAAAATTATCCGTTACTTAAGATCATTGTTCCTGCTGCATCGGGTCTTTTCTTAGCTTTTATTAAAACCGTTTGGTTTCAGAGTACGGGTGTTGAAGTTTATTCTCTGCACTTACTTTTAATCATAACCACCCTCTTTTTTCTACTAAAGGGCTATATTCACACAGTAAATTCAAAAGGGGAGCTTAATAAATATTGGATTTATTTTGCAATTTCGCTAGGGTTATCATTTTCCAATCACATGACAACACTTCTCATTTTACCGGCTACTGCTTACCTGTTTTTCTCTGCATTTGGATTTAGAAAAGAGAGTTTTAAAATTATCGGCAAAATGCTTGCAGTATTTTTCCCGGTATTAATTATAAATTATGCGTTGTTAATGTACTTGGCTTCAACAAACCCTATGTTAAATTGGGGCAATATTCACAATTTTGAAAACTTTTGGAGACATTTTACAGGAAAACAATACTCTATTTGGTTGTTTTCTTCTTTTGATGCTGCTAAAGGTCAATTTGAGAAATTTATTACAAATCTACCAATCGAATTAACTTTAACGATGATATTTTCAGTCGGGGGATTTTTTCTCATAATAAAACGGTACTTCAAATTAGGGGTGTTTATCGCAATCCTTTTTCTATTCACAGTAATTTATTCAATCAATTATGATATAGTTGATAGTGAAACTTATTATTTACTCGGGTATGTAGCTGCGGCAATTTCTGCCGGTTTCGGTTTAATGTTTTTAGCAGAGCTAATCAGAAAAGAAGAACTTGTGCTTGCTGTGATAGTGCCTGTGATAATTTTGGTTAACACTGCTCAGATATATATCAATTATCATAGTGTTAATCAATCCGGAAATATGATATTTGAAAATTATACAAGAGCTGTTTTAGATGTGGCTGACCCTAATTCTATGATTATGACCTATCAATGGGACTATTTCGCATCCCCTGCGTATTATTTCCAATATGTTGAAAATTACAGGAAAGATGTGATAATAGTTGAAAAAGAGTTGGTTAGAAGGTCATGGTATCATAACCAATTGGGTTCAATCTATCCCGAATACACTTCCAAGTTAAAGAACGAAACAGATTTGTTTTTAAACTTGGTAAAACCGTTTGAACTGGAGTTACCTTTTGACGCAGCCCGTTTAGAAACTTCTTTTAGAAATTTGCTTCAGGCATATATTAGAGTTGCTCTTGAGGAGGGAAGAAGCGTTTATATCGGAATTGAAGTTTTAGAAAACGAATTAAAATCGGGTGAAATTACTCTCCCGCTTGGTGCGTTTATTATTCCCGATGTACTGTTCTTGAGGGTGGTAAATGAAGACAGGTATTATCCGGCAAAAGACCCGGTGTTTGAGATTAAAAATCAGAAGCAGGATAATTACTACACACGAAATATAGAGTTTTTTGTCGCATCCAATCTTTTGAAAAGGGCACTCTATGAGGCTCAATACCAAAAGCCGGATAGAATGAAAATTTATCGTGATAAGTTGTTAAAAGATTATCCCGGTTTTCCTATACCCGAAGATGCTAAAAAAGTTTTAGATATAAAATAAAGATTTTTACTTTATGTGTTAGGTGTAAAATTGCTTCTTGATCTTTACTTTATAAACTAAGCAGGAGCAAAGAATTTTAGTTTAAGCTCTCCAAAAACTTAACGGTTTCAACAAAGGCTTTGTTAAACTCTTCCGGTTTTTCCATCATCGGGAAATGCCCAGATCCTTTAATAATTGAAATTTTTGGGTATTTAGTGTACTTTTTAACGGCATCTTGATTTGTGTTAAAGAGGTCACCGTTAATGAGAGTAATAGGCATACTAATAGTTTTAAGAAGTGAGGGCATATTAACATCCCACATCTTCCTGTAAATTATGGCACCTCTCCTGGGATTTTGACCCCCCATGACAGAATGAACATACTTTTTTAATTCAGGATCAACATCCTTATAAAACATCATATCCATCATAGAATTAACTGCCGAGTCAAAATCTTTTTCAAATGGAGACGAAAAATAATCAATCTGATTTTGAGTGGGGATAAAATCAGCATTAAAATATGAATCAATAACAATTAAACCGGCTGCTTTGCTTTTGAGTAATTGTGCAGTTAAAGCTATAACTGTACCACCCATTGAATGCCCGGCAAGAATAGGATTTTCAATTTTTTCTTTCTCTATAACCGACATTACATCATAAGCAAAATTTTGCTGTGACCAATCTGTTCTATCTGATGATGATTGCCCGTGCCCCGCTAAATCAATAAAATAAGTAGTGTATTCATCATTGAGTAGTGCCTTTTGGTTAGCAAAAAATTCTTTAACACATGACCAGCCGTGAACAAATACAATACTCTTTTTTCCGTTACCCGATTTCAGATAGACAATTTTATTACCGTCATAACTAATTGCAGTATCGGAAACAGGTAAATCAAACTTTTCACCGAAAAAAGTTGATGCAAAAGAAGATGAATAAAAAAACAGAGTTACAAAGAAAACAATTAACAACTTAAACATAGTCAGAACAAATTTTAATTTAAAAATTATAATTTAATTCCCAAGCAGAAATAAGAGAATTAATAAAATTCCTTTCTGTTTCATTAACAATTGTATCTGCTTTAGCAATTGATATCAAATCTTCAATAATAGCAACCTTAGCTTGTGGGTCTTCGGTTTTGATATGAATTTCTTTAGCAATAAAAGCTATAATTTGGAGCCTGTTTTCTGCACTTTTGTTGTACCAATCAATGACATCGTTCATTAATTTTTGTGCTTCCTCAAAATCATTTGCTCCGGTTCTAACTCTTAGAACTTGAATAATTTCAGCCATTTCACTATCAGAAAGAACCGAATCGGAAAGGTGAGCAAACGCCAAATACAGGTATCCTAAATTGCGGAGATATTTATAATCGTCTATAGGCAAATTGAACCTCAAAGAATTGTTTTTAATTACTGCAAAATATTAAAGATTTTTGAAATATAAATACAAAGTATCATTTTTTTATATTTACTTAATACTTTGTTTAAATTAAATCCGGTTTAAAATGGATATCGAAAAATTCCGAAAAGAATTCCCACACATTTCTAAGGGTAAAGTTTTCTTAAATCATGCTGCAATTGGTCCCGTCTCTAACAGAGTAGTTGCAGGAGTTAATAGTTTTTTGAAGAGGCGAAGTGAAGAAGAAATTGATGACTACGGATTAGTTCTTTCTGACCTCAAAGTTAGCCGCCGTAAAATCGGCAAATTAATTAATTGTTCCGAAAATAGAATCGCTTTTTTCGATAATTCACCAACCGGTTTAAATGTATTATCCTCCGGTTTAGTTTGGAAAGAAGGCGATAGAATTTTAATTGATGATACTGAATTCCCTTCAAATATTTATCCCCTCTTAAATTTACGCAAAAAGGGAGTTGAAATTGATTATGTTGTTGCTTCCGAAAAGTATGCCACAGCTGCCGAAGTTATTGCCTCAATTAAACCGGGAACTAAACTTTTATATTTTAGTGCCGTACAATTTTTGAGCGGATATAGAATTGATATAAAAAAAATAGGCGAGTACTGCAAGGATAACAATATCATTTTTTGTGTTGACGGAAATCAGGCAGTTGGTGCAATAAAAATTGATGTTGAAGAAAATCATATTGATTTCCTCTCCTGTGTAGCTCAAAAATGGCTCATGGGATTAATGGGTCTTTCATTTGTTTATATAAGAGAAGAACTTCAAAGCAAAATTAACTACGATAATTACGGTTATGTGGTTGAACCGGGAATCTCTTTTTTGGATTTCGAAATTAATTCTATTACTTCAGCTGATTCCTTACAAACCGGTGTTGTTAATGTGGTTGGTGTTCATGCATTAAATTCTGCGATTGATTTATTGAATGAAGCCGGTATTGAAATTGTAGAAGAAAAAATAATACAGAACTCGCTTTATTTGAGCGAGAAAATTGAAAGTTTAGGGATTGAAACTTCAATTAACGGTCAGAGTAATAAGAACATTGCAGGGATTGTAAGTTTTTATTCGCCTAATGCAAAAGCTATTTACAATGCCTTGACTCTAAATAAATTTTATTGTTCGCTTAGAGAAGGACTGGTGAGACTCTCGCCACATTTTTATAATATCAAAGACGAGTTAGATGAAGCAGCCAAAATAATTAAAACGGCTATTTAATTAGTAAAGAAAAAGATTAGTAAAGTAATAAGAGTTGAGACGCATTTTTCAATTAATTAATGCGTCTCATCTAAAATATTAGGGAAGTGAGGGGTCATCAAAATTAACAATCACTTGATCGCTAACGGGAAATCCAACACAAGTAAGGCAGAAGCCCCTTTTAATTTCGTCATCCGATAAAATTGATTGGTCAACTAAAAGTACCTGCCCCGAAACCAATTTTGCCATACAAGAAGAACAAGAGCCAATTTGGCATGAAAATGGGAGGTCTATACCTTCTTCAAGAGCAGTTTCAAGAATACTTGATTTAGGCGGTACATTAATTTTATAAGTTTTACCGTCAAAAATAATTGTAACGCTCCTATCTACCGGTTCAACATCTAAAAATGATTCTTGAGTTATAGATAAGTGATAATGTTCTCTGTGTATTCTCTTTGAATTAAAGCAATCTTCGGTGAGAGCCTCAGTAACAGAAGTCATCATTCCTTCGGGTCCGCAAAGAAAAACTTCTGCATTTTCTTTTACATCAACAGGAACAGAATTAAACAAGAATTTTGCTTTATCTTTATCAATTCTACCTTTAAGACCACCCCATAGTTCACCCGGTTTGCTCAGGATGTGTATTAAAGAGAATCGGTCTTTGTAGGATTCTGAAAGATTTTGTAGCTCTTTTTCAAAAATGATTGAATTTTCGTTTCTATTTTGGTAAAAAAGTATAGTCTTTCCGGTATGAGAAAAGAGATATTCTTTAAGTATCGAAAACAAAGGCGTTATTCCGCTCCCTGCACCGAAAAGAACCAAATTAGAACCGGGCGAAAGTAAATCGATATTAAAATTACCCATCGGGATAAGCGAAGAAATTTCAATACCCGGTTTAATCAGTTCGTCAACATTCTTTGAAACATAACCGCCCTCAACCTTTTTGATAGCAATTCCTATTTTAGGGAGGTCGGATTGAGTAGTAAAAATAGAATAACACCGTCTAATTTCCGTACCGCCGTCATTAAAGATTAGAGTTAAAAATTGCCCCGGCACAAAATTAAAAGATTTTCCCGTTGCTTCATTAAAATAAACAGTTAAGCAATCTTTTGAGTCGTTATTTATTTCCGTAATCTTAAGTTTTAATAAGCCTGATTTCATAGTCTCCTTAGTTTTTCAAATATAACAGCACTATAAATAATTAAGTTCTAAGAAATTTACGCGTAAACAAAAAGAATTTTTTCAAATTCTGAAAAAAGTGCTACACCCCTGTTTCTTGCGTACCAAAGATGTAAATCTTGATGCCATATTTCTTTGTCAATTTTGGCAGTTACCCATTGAGTTACTTGATTTTGTGCTTCTTGAGGACGAGCTCCCCAATTAAAAAGCTCTTTCCCTGAATTATCAATTGAGATGAGCTTTGGGATACTTCTACTGCCGTTTGTTAAGTATTGGTCCATTATGTCCAAATTTTTATCTCTCTCAATAATGCTTAGTTTGACTTTAGGAGCCGCTTCAGACATTAAATAAATTCCGGGCAGTATTTGTGCTGAATCACCGCACCAATTCTCAGTAATTACGAGCCAATTTTGTTCTTCTTTTATTTCCGTTAAAATATTTAGCAGATTTTCGGGAATCTTATAAGTTTTTAAACATCTTTCCATTCTTGTGTTATTAAGCTTTGTGTATTCAAAAAGGTGTTTTTCTTCATCGTCAAATGCTGAAGTATCTATTGTTTCAATGTAGTTTTTAGAAGTTTTCAAAAAGGAATTAAAATCCGTTCCGCTCTCAAACTTATTCAATAATAAATTATTCATCTTGTTTTCTCCAAATAAAAAAAAGCTGCAGTTCAAATATAGCTAAGTCAAAATTAAATAAATGTTATAACATTTAAATAATAGAGTTGCTTTATGGTTTGATAAAGCTAACTGCAAACAATACTAAACCTACATGTATAACACATTTAGCGGAGTGATTGTTCAGTTAAGTTTAATTAGTGTACAATAAAATAGACAATCAAAAAATAAAAGGTGTAAAACGAGCCTTTATAAGCAACTTTTTTTTCGGCACGCTTTTTGCAATATAGAATTAAACTTAAAAAACGAGGTGTAAAATGAAAACCATGCTTAAATTAGCCCTTTTAATACCGCTGTTAGTTATGTTCTTCTCAACTGATGCGGAAGCAAACAGATACAATAACAGAAAATTTAATTATTTCTACAAAAGTCTGAGATATGACGGCTCTTGGATAGAAATGGATAGAGGCTTTTATGTGTGGAAACCGAGAGTCTATGATTACAACTGGAGACCTTACGCCAACGGTAATTGGATTTGGACATCCGAAGGTTGGTACTGGAATTCTTATGAATCATTTGGACACATAGTTTACCACTACGGCAGATGGTACAATGATCCTTATTATGGCTGGGTATGGGTTCCGGGGTATCAATGGGCACCTGCTTGGGTAGAATGGAGATATTTCGATAATTATATTGGATGGGCACCACTTCACCCTTATGTAAATTTCTCAATTCATACAGGAATTTTTATCTCTAATACATATTATCTTGACCTGTATTATTGGAACTATGTTAATGTAAATAATTTCTGCAACAACAATCTATACAACCATTATGTTGATGTATATAAAATCAGGGATAACCACTATAAAACCCGTAGTGATTACGGTGCAAGATATGAAAACGAGAGAGTTGTAAATCGTGGAGTAGAACCTTCCGAAATTGAAAGAAGAACCGGGCAGAGAGTTGTTTCCCGCGATATAATTAGAGAAGATTTTACAGGTGATAGAACTCGCGGAGTAGAAGTATCAGACAGCAGAATTGTAGTTAGAAATGATGTATCGGGTTCAAGAGATATTAATGACAGAAGCTATGATAACGCAGATTACGAAATCAAAAGAGCGGAAAGATCTTCATCTATTGAAACAAGAAACATTGACGAAAGCTCTAGATCGGTTGATATTAAGAGAGATGAAACTACTGTTAGAGATGATTCAAGAAACAATCAAAATTCCGGTAGAGATACTAGAACGGACAATAATAACTCACGGAGTACCGAAGTTAAAACAGATAACAACAGCAGAAATAGTGGTTCCGGAACTTCTACAAAAAAAGAACCGGTAATTGATAATAGCGGCAGAAGATCAACCGAAACCAACTCAGGTTCAACAAGATCTTCGGGTACAACCACCGGTACAACAGGCAGAAACACTGAAGTAAAGAGTGAAACCCGTACAAATAACAGTTCAACCGAAACAAAAGGAAGAACAAGCTCAGGTTCAACTTCAGGGAGAAACACCGAAGTAAAGAGCGAAACCCGTACAAATAACAGTTCAACCGAAACAAAAGGAAGAACAACTTCAGGCTCAAACTCGGGTAGAAATACCGAAGTTAAAGAGAATCGCTCAACCGAAAGCAGAAATAATTCAAATTCGGGTACAAAAGAAAGTTCAAGTTCAAGAAGTTCGGGTTCTTCAACAGAAAGAAATAGAACAAGATAAATTTTCCTTCATTCCTTCAGCGGTTCACCTCTTTTGGTGAGCCGTTTTTTTTTGTGCCGTAGGGAACCGAAGCAGGATGTTTCAAATATTCTAAGATTTTACACCTATTTATGAAAATATCATTTTATAAATGTTCATTTTAGTATTGAGAAAACATGGAGTATAAAATGAATTTAGAAAGTAGAATTCCAATCTTGCGTGTTACTTTTATTCTTGAATTAAACCCTGCATTTAGAGATGAGTTTCTCCACCCCTTAATTTTAATTATCATCATCAATTCATCCTAATTATTGTCAAATTAAATATTAAAAAGTTGATTTTTAACATTTAAGTTTTATTGATAAATGCATATATTTTATTTTCATTTTTCATAATTATAACTACGAGGTATAAATGCGCCATCTCTACACAATGCTATTCATTTGCGTCTTTTCACTAATAACTTTCTCTCAAAAATTACAAGTTGAGAAGCCAATTTATTCCGAAGTAAACGAGAGTTACTGGGATATCGATTATCTTGTTCTTGACAATGAGCCAATCGGTATGATGGCAGGGATTCAGACAACAAACGGAGATCTATACATTGCAATTAACGATACTCTTTCGACAGCTAATTTAGGGCTTATAGTTAGAAAATCTACTGACGGCGGTATCACATGGTCAACTCTTACCGGTGTGAACAATCGTACCAAATACGAAAAAATCAAACTAATTAAAAGTTCTTTTGACTCAGTATATTGTTTTTTTCAGATCGGATTTGATGTTTACAGTTGGAATATTCATTCTTCAACGATAAACCCTGTAATGGTTGCAGGTGCTTACAGAACTTTTGATGTTGAAATTACTTCTTCAAATTCAATTTATATTGTTGTTGACTCTCTGCTAACCAACCACATTATTCGTTATTCATCTTTAGATTTCGGATTAAACTGGGGCTTTAGAGGTAATATATCTGCATCAGCAGCTTTACCTGTGATGAATAAATCTGCGAGTGGAGATACTCTCTTTATTTGTTATTTTGGACCCATTTTAGCAGATACAGCAACATCAATTTTAAGGGTTGTCAGATATCGTGAAACAGCACCCGGTACTGTATTATCGGCAACCTTTCAGGATATTGCCTCCGGTGTTTTTCCAAAGTATGAGTACAAAACCGCTGCCGGGAACGGAGTTGCTTGGTTTATGTACACAAAACTTGACGGTACTTCACAAATCTGGGCAAGATTGAGTACTGACGCCGGAACTACTTACGGTGCAGAATTCAGAGTTAACCCCAATGAAACCGTGAATCAATACGGATTTGATTTAAAAAGCAGGTTGCCCGCCGGAAATGGATTCAGTTTTGTTTATCACGCTGATAGTTCACAGTCAGGAACTGCTACTTCTGAGACTGATAAATTACAATTTGGTACTTCTATGCAAGACGGTTCAACTTTCCAACCTTTCACACAGATAAATTTTGCCCCTGTACTTAACTCAGCAAGTGGGTGTAAACCAATCATTGTTGAGAACCCAATGACCACCGGTACAGGTGTTGCCTGGTTAGCTGAAACGGTTGCAGGTAATAAAGTTTACTGGGATGCTTCGTATGTTATTCCGGTTGAACTTACTTCATTCTCTGCAGAAGTGTTTTCCGGTAAAGTAATCTTAAGCTGGTCAACAGCTACCGAATTAAACAATGCAGGTTTTGAGATTGAGAGAAAATCTTCGAATTCACAAGCATTTGAGAAAATAGGATATGTAACAGGTAACGGTACAACCACCGAAACTGTCAAATACCGTTTCGATGATAGTAATGTACCGGCAGGTATTTTTACTTACAGGTTAAAGCAAGTCGATTTTGACGGAAGTTTTGAATATTCAAATGAAATTGAAGTTGAATCTATTGTACCGCAGGTTTTTTATATGTCGCAAAACTATCCAAACCCGTTTAACCCTACAACCAATATCGTTTTTGGTTTACCCGTTAACTCAAGAGTAACGGTAAGTATTTATGACGCCTTAGGGCAATTGGTAAATACATTAGTTAACGGCACTTTGGAGAGCGGTGTTCACACTTTAAGTTTTGATGCAGGAAAATTAAATTCCGGTATATACTTCTATACAATAAAAGCAGATGGTGTTAACGGAAGCAATTTCTCTGAAACAAAGAAAATGATATTAACTAAGTAATTTCTTACTTTTTTTACAAAGGAGCTGTCTCATTCATAACAAATGGTCAGCTCCTTTTGTGTTTTAAAGGGATACATAATTAATTAGAGGCAAAAATCAATTTACCATTATGAGCACAGAGAAAAATGGCGATCCCGACCCGGTCAGGAGCAAAGGGTCGATGTGAGACGCATTAAAGGTGAAGAGTAAACCCGTCAGAGTCAGGACTAGAAACCAAGAACGAAGCAATAAGCACCAAGCACTTTTTTTAAACCCCGAACTCCCGCTCCCGACCGGGTCGGGA
>JACSRR010000263.1 GCA_014879635.1 Ignavibacteriaceae bacterium
TTTTAAATGCCGTTAAAATTCCAAGAAAGAATTTTGAAGGTAAAGATGAAATATTAATTTGCGAGGTGCAGCAACATTTAGGTGAAGACAGAGTTAGAACGGTTGCTATGGACTCAACAGACGGTTTAGTTAGAGGTATGAAAGCAATAGATACCGGTGAGCCCATTAAAATTCCGGTTGGGTTAAATACTCTCGGAAGATTAATTAATGTTCTAGGCGAGGGAATAGACGATTTAGGTCCAATTGTTTCTGATGTTTATTATCCTATACACAGACCGGCTCCTGAATTTAAGAACCTTTCTACAAAAATTGAGATGCTTGAAACCGGTATTAAAGTTATTGACTTGTTAGAACCTTATTCAAAAGGGGGTAAAACAGGTTTATTTGGCGGTGCCGGTGTTGGTAAAACAGTTGTTATTCTTGAATTAATCAATAATATGGCGGTACATCACGGTGGTTACTCGGTTTTTGCCGGAGTAGGCGAAAGAACCCGTGAAGGTAATGACCTTTGGTTAGAGATGAAAGAATCTGGCGTTTTAGAGAAAACAGCCCTTGTGTTTGGTCAGATGAACGAACCACCCGGAGCAAGACTCAGAGTTGGTTTAACCGGTTTAGCAATTGCTGAATATTTTAGAGATTTAGGCGGTAAGGATGTTCTTTTATTTATCGATAACATCTTTAGATTTACTCAAGCCGGTTCTGAAGTATCAGCTCTATTAGGAAGAATGCCCTCTGCAGTGGGTTATCAACCAAACTTAGCATCAGAAATGGGTGCATTGCAAGAAAGAATTACTTCAACAGATAAGGGTTCAATCACCTCTATTCAGGCTATTTATGTTCCCGCAGATGACTTAACTGACCCTGCTCCTGCTACTACATTTACTCACTTGGATGCAACAACAGTATTAAGCCGTCAAATTTCAGAGTTAGGTATTTATCCAGCAGTTGATCCGCTTGATTCCACAAGCAGAATTCTTCAACCGCACATTATTGGCGATGAACACTATTCAACTGCAAAGAGAGTTAAAGAAATCCTTCAAACATATAAAGACTTACAAGACATTATAAATATTCTTGGTATGGACGAGCTTTCTGATGAAGATAAAGTTGTTGTAAAAAGAGCCCGAAGAATCCAAAGATTCTTAAGCCAGCCTTTCCATGTGGCAGAACAGTTCACAGGTTTCCCCGGAAGATATGTTGAGCTAAAAGATACTATTACCGGTTTCCAAGCTATTATGAACGGTGATTGTGATGATTTGCCCGAACAAGCGTTTATGTATGTTGGTAAAATAGAAGAAGCGTTTGAAAAAGCTAAAAAAATGGCATAAAAAATGAAAAGTTTTCAGGTTGAAATATTAACACCGTCTAAATCTTTCCTGAATACCGAATCAACCTGCGTAACTCTACCGGGTTCTTTGGGTGGTTTTCAGGTTCTTTACAACCATGCTCCTATTATTAGTACTTTAGAGATAGGCAAAATAGTTGTTAAAGATTTGGAAGGTAAAGATACTATCTATGCTAATACTGAAGGTTCGGTTGAAGTTGTGAATAACAAGGTTCTTATCTTAGTTAATTCAATAGAAAAAGCCGAAGCAATTGATACAAAGAGGGCAGAAGCTGCTCTTGAGAGAGCTAAAAGTAGATTAGCTAAAAAGCATGATGAGGAGATAGACGAAATAAGGGCAGAAGCTGCACTTAACAGGGCTATGAATCGCTTGAAAGTATCTTCATATATACATTAAAAAAAAGGGGCTTACGCCCCTTTTTTTATAGTAAATTTCTGATTCTAATTTACATATCCGTCGTTCATAATTAACGAGTGTAAAGCTCTTTTATTATCGAAGTAATCAATCAAATTGTCAAAATGTTCCATCAATAAATAGAGTCTTTCGGCTTCATTCTGTTTAGTGAGAAGTTCTTGCTGTTGTTCTAAGGTTAAACCACTTTTTTCGGCTAACTTAAATGATTTAAGTTTTGCCTCATCAAGATTAGTCCAGAAAGAATCGTCTAATTTAAAGTCGGCTTTAGTAATAATAAGTTCAAACTTATCTCTAATTTTTTCAAACAAATTAAAATAATCACTTATAGAATTATCTGAGTAATCTTCAGTTCTACCGAGAAAATAACCTTCGGAGCCTAACCAGAATTTTTTAACGACAAATCTGTTCAAGCCCTCAACCATAATGTCAAAACTACCGTCAGTGTACTCCTTGAGTACTCCGGTAATCCTAACATAAGTACCAATTCTCTCAATACTGTCATCTTTAACAATCACAATACCAAAAACGGTATTATCGTTGATGGCACTACTAACCAATTGTTTATACCTCTCTTCAAAAATATGTAGCATATATTTTGAACCCGGGTAAATTACCAGTCTGAGTGGGAAAAGTGGAGTTATTTCCTGCATATCCAAAAATTAAATAATAATTTTGAAAAACCGGGCGATAAAAATATCGCCCTTAAAAAATTAAGCTTCGTTAAATCTCTTAGCAACTTCTTTCCAATTCACAACTTGCCACCAATTGGCAACATAATCGTTTCTCTTATTTTGATACTTAAGGTAGTAAGCATGTTCCCAAACATCAAGCCCTAATACAGGAGTTCCTTTAACATCGGCAACATCCATTAAAGGGTTATCTTGATTGGGAGTAGAAGAAATAACTAATTTTCCGTTTTGAACTAATAACCAAGCCCAGCCTGAACCAAATCTGGTCATAGCGGCTGCATTAAACTTCTCTTTCATTTCGTCAAGCGAATTAAAAGCAGAATTTATTGCATCAAGAAGAACGCCTTCAGGTGCTCCTCCATCTTTAGCCATGATTTCCCAGAAAAGAGAGTGGTTATAATGCCCACCGCCATTATTTCTGACCGTAGCAGGTGCTTTCGAGATATCCTTCATCAAATCGTTTAATGAAAGTGATTCTAATTCTGTTCCTGCTATCGCATTATTAAGGTTGTTAACATAGGCTTGATGATGTTTAGTATGGTGAATTTCCATTGTAAGTTTATCTATACTTATTTCTAAAGCGTCATAAGCGTAAGGTAATTTAGGCAACTCATATTTAGCCATAAATTTTGCACTCCTATTTAAATTATTACTGTTTTCCAATGATTTAGAAAATCCTAAAGCCGGTGCTACGGTTAAAGCAGCAGAAGCTAATAAGGTTTTCGTTATAAAATTTCTTCTTTTCATTAAACTCCGAAGGATTGTCCACAACCACAAGTTTTAGAGGCATTTGGATTACTAAATACAAAACCTTTTCCGTTTAAACCGTCAGAAAAATCTAATTCAGTTCCCATTAAATAGAAGTAACTTTTAGCATCCACAAAAAGTTTAACACCAAATTGTTCGATTACAGTATCTGCATCTTTAGGATTTTCATCAAAACCGAGTGTATAAGTAAAACCGGAACAACCCCCGCCTTTTACCCCTACTCTTAAACCGAAGTTATCCGGTATTTCGTTTTCAGCCTTAACTTTTGTAATCTGTTTTGCAGCTTTTTCTGTTATTGTTATTTCTGCTTCCATTGTACTTGAGTTCATTTATTCCTCAGATTTTTTATTCTAAAATTATAAATATAGTTTCTAAATTTAACAAAACATCTTTAATAATTGAGATTGCTATTTTTTGGCGCTTCTCAATAATTCTATTAAAGTGTCAATTTCTTGAATTGTTGTAAATTTGCTCAATCCAAACCTGACGGTAGATAATGCCTGTTCTTTGTTTAGACCTGTATTAATTAAAATCTTGCTCGGGGTTCCGTCACCGGTTGAACATGCACTTCCCGATGAAACCGCTATTTTTTTTTGCTTTTTAAGAAATTCTACTGTGCTAATACTTGGGAAAGTAAAACTTAGGTTTACAGGTACTCTTTTTGCAATTTCTCCGTTAACTTTACCATCCGGAAAAAGTTCAAGTAGTTGACTTTGAAGTTGGTTTCTTAATTCACCCGTGTATTTAAACCTTTCAATTTCATAGTCACAAAGTGACAAAGCTTTACCTATTCCAACAATACAAGGGGTGTTTAAAGTTCCGGAAATGGCGGATATCCGGTTACCACCCAAGATAAGCGGAGCAAGTTTAAAGCCTGAAGCTTCATTTGATTTTATTAATGCTCCAGATCCTTTGGGACCGTGTATTTTGTGTCCCGAAAAAGATAATAATGAAAAATTATTCTTAAAAAAAGATTTTTCAATTTTTCCGGTAGCTTGCGATGCATCAGTATGAAACACTGTTCCGTTTTCTTTGCAGGCACTATTAAAAAGATTTATATCTTGGATTGTACCAATCTCACCGTTTACTGCAGCAATACTCACTAACAAAGTATCCTTTCTAAGTGCTTTTACCAAGCTACTCAAATCAATAACGCCCGTTTCAGTTGCTTTTAGATATGTGATTTCGAATCCGTTTTGCTCTAAATAATCTAAACACGCGGTAACTGCTGGATGCTCCATGTTACTTGAAATTATATGTTTTCGATTTCCCGAATTTGCTTTTACATAGCCGAGGATCGCTAAATTAATTGACTCGGTTGCTGATGAAGTAAATTCGATATTTGAAGCATCAACAGCAAAATAATCAGCTAACTGCTTTTTGGAAAGTTCAATAGCTGCTTTAGCGTAAGTAGCAAATGAATGACCTGATGAAGGATTTGCGTAAAATTCGCTAAAATAGGGGAGCATTGAATTAAGAACTCTCTCGTCAATTTTTGTTGATGCATGGTTATCAAAATAAATTAATTCATCCATTGTCATAATTATATCTCAAAGTAACATTACTTATTAATTT
>JACSRR010000397.1 GCA_014879635.1 Ignavibacteriaceae bacterium
GCGTCAGATGTGTATAAGAGACAGGGTATTGAGTTACAAATTATTTTAGGTTATTTTTATCCATGATTTATTTAGCAATAATTGAAGACGATTCTGATGTTAGAGATAGTCTTTATAAATATTTTTCTTCAGATTCCGGTTTCTTTTGTCAGCCGACAAGCGGAAGTGTTGAAGAGTTTCTCGAAAGAGATGATTTAGTTGATACTATTGATGTAATTTTACTTGACATTGGTTTACCGGGTATCTCGGGCATTGAAGGTATTAAATACATAAAAGAGAAGTATCCGGATGTAAATATTTTAATGATTACTGTTTTTGAACAGCCTGATAAAATATTTCAATCAATTTTGGCAGGAGCTCACGGATATCTTATTAAAAGTTCACCACTCCCAAAAATCAAAGAGGCAGTTGAAGATTTATACTCGGGGGGTTCCCCTTTAACACCAAAAATTGCCAGAAAAATAATCGAATTTTTTCAACCGGGTAAACAAATAAAAGAAACTTCTAATCTTACTGTTAGAGAAAAAGAGATTGTTGAAGGAATTGTTGACGGTTTGAGTATGAAAATGATTGCAGATAGATTGAATATTAGTGTAGATACGGTTAGGCACCACACTAAAAATATTTACCGTAAACTTCATGTCAATTCAAAGGCTGAAGTAATTTCTAAAGCATTTAGAAACGAATTATAATTTTTTAAGTATGATTACTCCCTGAGATGCCTGAATAAGGGAGTGAAGTAATGCAATGATACCGGGTTTTTTTTATTGTGTTATTTTCGCTCCCCTTCGGGGCTTACCTTTTACAAAACTCAATCCTTAAAAATTAAATGAAATTTGGAATCGGAATCACCTTTATTTAGATGAAAAAGTCCTTTTGTAGTTGCAACAATCAAATCTGTAGTTAAACCTGCAAAAATACCGCTTTCAACAACTCCTGCCCTCTTCTGAAATCTTGATTCAATTTCAAAAGGGTCCTCAATTTTTCCCAAATTAACATCTAAGATATTATTACCCGAGTCAGTGGTGAATTTTTTTCCGTTTTTATCTACCCGGATTTTAACTTTGGCACCCCACCCTTCAAAAGTACTTTTCTCTAATTCTAAAGCAAAAGGAATTACTTCAACCGGAACACTCCATTTAAACCCTAACTTAGGCGAAAGTTTAGATTCATCTACAATAATAATGTTTTGAATACTTGCCTGTGCAATTATCTTTTCTTTAAGAAGTGCCCCGCCGCCGCCTTTTATTAAATTTAGTTTAGTATCAACTTCATCAGCGCCGTCAATATTTAGATCTATTACTTTAATCTCATTAAACGAAGTGAGTGGAACGGAATTCTGAATTGCCAGAATCTCCGTCATTTTTGAAGAAGGCACTCCGGCAACATCGCTTAATGCTCTGATTCTTAATAAACGCCCAATTTCTTCGATAGCATATTTAGCGGTAGAGCCTGTACCTAACCCGATAATCATACCCGGTTTAACTAATTTTACTGCTTCAATTGCTGCTTGTCTTTTTAATTCTTCAAATACCAATTTTTAACTTTTAACCTTCTTTAAAAATATTTTTGAGTGTATATTAAAATATAATTCATTTTTTTTTCAGAGAATAATTAATAATTGTGTGAGGATTAAAACACAATTTAAAAGGTAATACACAAATGGTCTTAAAAATTATGAAAAAACGGTTATTCAACATTTTTCTCGCAATTTTTACCGGTTTAATCTCAATTTCTTACACTACTACACAAAATGCATTAAGCGGCGAAAATAAAGTTCATGGTGAGTATTTCGAAAGAGTTTCTCCCCCTGAACTTCCTAATACTGCGTCATTTTGCGGTGAACCGGTTCCTCTTCATGATATCGAAGTACTCGAACGATTGGATAATGAGCTTATCTCTCTCACATATTGGCATTCCACAATGATTAAAATTTTTAAAAGAGCAGGAAGGTGGTTCCCCGTAATAGAACAAGTACTCCGTGAAAACGGAATGCCTGACGACCTTAAATATTTGGTTGTTGTTGAAAGTATGCTTACTAATGCAGTCTCTCCCGCTAAAGCCGAAGGATTTTGGCAATTTCTCAAAACTACCGGACAAGAATTTGGATTGGAAGTAAACGATGAAGTTGATGAAAGATACGATGTTTACAAAGCCGGAGTTGCCGCCACTAAATATCTAAAATCTGCTCACAAAAGATTTGGAAGCTGGTCTTTAGCCGCTGCAGGTTATAATGCCGGTGTAGGAGGCATTTCAAACAGAATGACCGACCAAAATATTTCGAATTATTATGATTTGTTTTTAGTAGAAGAAACCGCAAGATATGTTTTAAGAATTGTGGCTACTAAATTGATTATGGAAAACCCGGAAAAGTACGGATTTTTTATGCCGGAAGAATCGCTCTATAAACCGTACGAAACCCGTGAGGTTTTTGTAAACGGTGCAATTCCGTCATTAACTAAATTTGCTCTTGATAACGGAACCACCCTCAAAATGCTGAAAACTCTAAATCCGTGGTTGAAAGGGTCAAAACTCACTAATGCCAAAAAGAAAGAGTACAAAATACTACTTCCTAAATGAGCTTGAAGTGTCTGATTAGTTACAGAAGTTTTTTCCGGGTTAGAATATACTAATATATTAGTTTTGCATTTGATTTGAGATTTGAGTAACGAGTTATCTCTTTTTATACCAAAAGCGATAACTCATTTATAATCATTAAATCTTAGAATTTGAGGCTGATATTTATTCTTCCGAAAATTCTTCTAAAATATAGGGACAGTGTCGGCATCCTTTACTGCAGCAATACCCTCTATTTAAATGAGAGAGTGCCGTAATTACAATATAGCCCGTACCGGGGTCGATATATGTATCTTGACCACCAATACACGCATTAATATGCACTTCGCAAATTTCATTATAACGGGGATGTTCCGGATTCAACCTTGTAAAATGAGGTTTTGGAACATCCTCTCTTCTCAAATTTTTTGACATATAAAAATATTAAAGATTATTGTGGATAAAGTTGCTTATAACCCTGTTCACAATCACCGGCTCTTCCAAAGGAGATAAATGCCCCGCAGCCGGAATAACCGAAACAGTTTTCCGTTTAATTTTCTCTGCAAAAGCTTCAATTTCTGAAACAGGAGTCACTGTGTCGTTCTCACCGACTACCAGCAAAACAGGCACTTCAATTTTGTCAAGATTTTCTACTGAAGAAGTTCTTCCCATCATTGCTAAAAGACTTCCCTTTATACCTTCGGGTGAAAATGATTTGGCTAAAGCAACAATATCTTCGAAACCTTTTTTGTTTTTCTCTTTATATTTTTCGCCGAAAACCGAGTTCATCAGTACGGAAACATAATCATCAAGTTTTCCAGCATCAATCAAACTAATACCTGCAGCTCTCTTTAATTTTGCTTCATTACTATCTGCCGAAGGTCTTGTATCGCAAAGTATGAGAGTTCTAAAAAGAGCGGGTTGTCTTTCATAAGCTCTAAATAAAATATATCCCCCCATTGAGAGCCCAACGGCTATCGCTTTTTTAATCTTCAATTCTTTTACTACTTCAAAGAAATCATCTACAAATCCTTCCATGGTGTATTGACCTGAACCTGTTTCTGACTTTCCTAAACCTCTGATATCATAAGAAATACAGTAATAATTTTCACTAAAATGTTCAATTTGTTTCTCCCACATTGATTTGTCGAAAATGAAACCATGCACAAATATCATTGCATCATTTTTTTCGTTTCCGCTAACAGAAACATCCAAGCCTTTTATTTTCATCTAATTTATTCCGGTTTAAGTAATTTGAATCACATATATAGAACAACTTTTTTATTTGAATTGTTCAATAAAAATTTTAATTTCGTCTATTTCACCTTTTAATAATTGAACTTCTTCTCTCAAAGTTTTAATTTCGCTCAACAATTGCGAAGTAACGGAGTTATCAATCACTGTTTCGCTTTTTTCAGTTTGGTTTGATGGGGGGAGATCAGAAAAAGTGTGAAAAAACCTTTCGGCACTTCCCAACTTCGGAAGTTTTACTACTGCTGCACCGGTTTCCAAATTAATAAGTTCATCTAAAATTTGATTTACTTCTCCCAAGCCGGAAAACTGACACATTCTTGAAGCTCTGGAATTAAGTTCGCCGGGAGTTTGGATACCACGCAAAAAAAGTTCTGCTATGATTGCCTGTTTTGCCTCTGAAAAATTATAAACCTCCGAAAAGTTTTCACGGTATTTCGGAGTTTTAATTCCATGACCTGTAACTCTTGTTACTAGCCCTTTATCACGCATTTTTTCTAATGCAATTTCAATTAATTCTTCGGTATAATCTGTTAGCGGGAAACGGTTGTTTTTTTGATTACAAGCATACATTAATTTATTAACCGTTAGCGGATAATATTCAGGTGTAGTCAACTTTTTTTCAATCAAGCAACCTAAAATTCTTACTTCTTCGTTTGTTAATTGCATATTCTAAAACTCCGGAAAATTATATATTTTGTTGTAATCTAATTCAAAGTTAAATATTAAACAAAAAAAATGTTTAGAGTAGTTGAATAAATAATAGTAAAAGTGAAACTGGTGAAATCAAATGATGAGAAATAAATCGAGTTGAGGTGCAGTTTAGATTATCTTTACAACTAACTATATCAATCTCACAAACTATCCGCAAGTTCATTCTTTAAGTTAATCACATCGTTTGTCATGATTTGATTCATTTTTTCAGGTTCTTCAAACAAAGGGCTGTGTGCAGATTCGCTAAAAGTGTAAAATCCTTTAACCG
>JACSRR010000399.1 GCA_014879635.1 Ignavibacteriaceae bacterium
ATGTGACACCTCCGGCGTCAAAAACCATTTTGATTCGCCAACTTAGAAGTCCTTAAGTTGACAGCATTAGGTAGTGGGTAGATGCGAAACGCAGTAAAGTGTGATCCCGACAAGAATCGGGAGTAAAGGGTGAAGAGTAAAGGGTAATCCCGACGGGGTCGGGACAGAACCCCGCACTCCCGCACTCCGAACCTCGAACTCGGCACCCCTCATTTATCCTTCACCAAATTTCTGTTTATAATGTCAAAAATAAATCTCGGTAAAAATTTGACTATGTAAGTAGAAATAGCCGTAAGAAACGGGAATTGAATCACCGGCGTGTTCCTGTCAATTCCTCTCAGGATTATTTTCGCTGCTTTTTGAGCCGAAATCATCAAAGGCATTGAATGTTTGTTTTTTGCCGTCATCGGAGTTTTAACATACCCCGGTTTTACTACAAGTAATTTAATATTATTTTTTGCGAGATGCGGTTTTAAGCCTTCGCAGTAAGTGGTGAGAGCCGCTTTACTTGCACAATAATGCGGATTTAACGCATATCCCCTCTCGCCTGCTAATGATGATACGGGTACAAAAACTCCCGCACTTCTTTCCCGGAAATACGGGAGTAGTGCGTTAATAAAATTAACCACGCCAAAAAAATTCACATCAAAAGTTTCTTGAACTTTTTTAATTTCGTAGTTTCTGTGGTCAAAATCTAAACTCACTGCCGCATTTAGAATTGCAATATCCAACCCGGTTGTTATTAATTTATTGCATAATTCATCAACTTCGGCTTTATCTGAGGCATCGTTCTTGTAGATTTCTATTTTAGCTTGGGCATTGCTCAAACTTTCTTTTAATTCTTCTAAAAGTTCGTATCTGCGTGCTGTGAGATAAATAGTGCAGTTAAAATTTGCCAACATAATTGCAAGTTCTCTACCTATTCCGGTTGATGCACCCGTAATTAAAATTTGTTTATTTTCAAAGTTCATTTAAGTAATTGCCCTTTTAATAAATTCTTTATTTTCAACAACAAAATAAGAGAATTTTAAATTTGGCACAATTTTTGATATATTAGAGATAGTAAGTTAAAAAAGTTGATAATGTTCTACGAAATAGATAATGTTTTAGTTAATGCCTTAATCGGGAAAATGCATTTTGAGTGCGATTTACCCAAGTGTAAAGGTGCGTGCTGTACCTTTGAAGGCAAGTATGGTGCTCCTATTACCGAAGGTGAAATTGAAGATATCAATCGAAATATCGAATCCGTATTACCGTTGTTGCCTGAAAAACATCTTAAAGTGATTTCGGAAAAAGGTTTTTACCAAGAGATTGACGGCGAACTATTCACTCAAAATTTTGAGGATAGAGCGTGTGTTTTCGTTTATTACGATACTGATATTGCTAAATGTGGGATCGAAAATGCCTATTTTAACAAAAAGTCTGATTTTAGAAAGCCCATCTCCTGTCATTTGTTCCCTATTAGAGTCTCAAATTTTGGCGGTGAAGCCCTCAGATATGAAGAATATGATGTTTGTAGCCCGGCTTTAGAAAAGGGAATTAAAAATAATGTAAGATTGGTAACATTTTCTGCCGATTCATTAACAAGAAAATACGATAAACAATGGTATGATAAATTTGCGGAGATAGTTAAATAGATGATTTCTTTAGAACAACAGATGCAGCAGAGGCAGGTGCTTGCCCCTCAACAGATTCAGTATCAAAAAATGTTGCAGCTCAACAATTTAGCTTTAGAACAGAGAATCAAAACCGAACTTGAAATGAATCCTATGCTCGAAGAAGATTTAGAGCAGGAATTGGAACAAGAGGAAAAAGATACTGAAACCGGTGATGATGAATTAGAATCTGATGACTACGATGAAGAGTTCTCCCCCGAAGATTTTATGAATGACGAATATATTGATGACTCTTACTATTCTAGCAAAAGCAAGGATAGCGAAGACCCCGCTTCTTATTACTCCGTTGCAGAAGATTCTCTTTACTCGCACCTCCTTAATCAACTTTATCTTCTTGAACTCTCTGATGATTTGATTACTTTGGGCGAAGAAATTATCGGAAATCTTGATGATGACGGCTATCTCAAAGTTAAATTAGAAACAATTTTAGACGACCTTAATCTCTTCCGTCACATTAAAATTGAGTTATCGCAAGCCGAAGAACTCTTAAAAACTATCCAATCCTTTGACCCTACCGGTATTGCTGCACGCGATTTGAAAGAATGTTTAATTGTGCAGTTAAAAAATTCTACTTTCGACCCCTACTACAGCTTTATAGCAGAAACAATCCTTTCGGAACATTTCGATTTGTTCGCCAATAAGCACTTCAAAAGTATTATGAGCACAATGAATCTTTCGGAAGAATCGTTAAAATCAGCATTAGATATTATTCAAAGATTAAATCCGAAACCGGGCGAAGGCACTTTCCTTAATACACAGTTTAACCGGATAACTCCCGATTTTATTATCGAAGAGTTTGAAGATGAGTTCAGAATTACTATAAACGACAGAAATCTTCCTTCAATAAGTATTAATAAAGAATACACAGGTATGATTGAAGCTTATAAAGATGCTCCCCCCGAAGAAAAGGAGAAAAAGGCAACTTTTAAGTTTCTTAAAGAAAAATACGACTCGGCAAAGTGGTTCCTTGCTTGCATTAATCTCAGACGCGAAACAATGATGAAAATAATGAAAGCCATTTTTATGAAACAGATAAATTTTTTCAAACTTGGCGAACAACACCTTAAACCGCTGATCTATAAAGATGTTTCTGATGTAACGGGGCTTGATATTTCAACCATTAGTAGAATAGTGAACGGAAAGTTTGTACAAAGTCCGCAGGGTATTCACGAATTAAAATATTTCTTTAGCGAAGGTACTATGAATGACGAAGGCGAAGAAGTTTCGCTTAGAATTGTTAAAACCCGTATCAAAGAAATTGTTGAAAATGAACCGGCTAAAAAACCCTACAGCGATGATAAACTTGCCGAGATTTTGGCTAACGAAGGGATTCATCTTGCAAGACGCACAATTGCAAAATACAGAGAACAATTAAAAATACCCGTCGCCAGACTCAGAAAACATTTATGAGTAATTTAATTGCCATAGCAGTTATTATTGCTCTATTTTCACTTTTCGGAATTCTACATTCTATTATGGCAAGTTTTAATTTGAAAGAAAAAATTGCCGGTAAATTTCCTAAGTTTATGCCGTATTACAGGGCTGTTTTTAATATCCTTTCTCTTATCACATTCTATTTAGTTTACGAACTTTCTCCTAAACCGTACGGAATGATTTACGACCTTAAACCGCCGTTCGATTTATTTGTTTATTTTTTTCAATTGCTCTCACTTGCGGGAATTGTCTATTCTGTCAGATATTTCGATTTGGGCGAGTTTTCAGGTGTAAGCCAAATTAAACGGGGTTTAAAAGGTACTTACCGGTTAAACTCTTTGGATGAAGAAACCTCGTTCAGAATTGATGGACCTTACCGGTTTTCAAGACACCCTCTCTATCTTTTTTTGATTCTCTTTCTCGGTTTCAGACCGTATATGGACATTTTTTATTTAACGGCATTCCTCTGTTTAACGGCATATTTTATTATTGGCGGTTATTTTGAAGAGAAGTCGTTGGTAAAAAAATTTGGTGAGCCCTACTTAGAATACAAAAAAAATGTTTCGATGATTTTTCCTTTCAAGCTTTTTTCAAAAAATGTTTGATGTATAGGGTTCGGTAATCACCCGGTCGGGATTACTGTCAAATGTCAGCGTTAGCGAACTTTCAACTTTTTTTCTACCCACTGCAAGCGTAGCGAACTACCCACTAACTTTATTAACCGCAGAGAACTCAGAGAGGAATGTTCTTGGTTTGGTCCCAACCCGGTCAGAAATACTGTTCACTGTCAAATGTCAGCGAAGTGAACTGTCAGCGTTAGCGAACTTTCAACTGCGTTCCGCTTTACTCTTCACCCTTTACCCTTCACTTCTTTTTCTATCCACTATCCACAACCCACTAAATTTATCCACCACCCACTAAATGAAAATGCGCCTTTTTGCCTACAAACACTACCGCATAAGCCACTAAACTCTCCAATTCTTTGATTTCAGGTTTTTGAAAGTACCGGTTTACTTGTTCTTTGGCTAATTCCATTGTTTTGGTTAGTTTCTTTGACTCGCTCTTTTTTAAGTACTTTAACTCTATTAAAAATTGGTAGTTAGGTTTGTATGGCTTTCTAAACAAATACATTAAATCGGGGTATTCACCGGCAACCTCTGTTTCACTTTTTATTATATAAAGCTGAGTAAATGAAGCCAGAGTAATAAAAAGCATTTTTACATACTTTTCGTCAAAGTTTTGAAAATCACGGTTACTTAGCAGGTCAAGTACCCGCTCTATTTCTCCAATCCAACGATCCATATTGTTATTTTTCGCTAGGTCATTTATTGCTTGTTGAAGACTACTTTCATTTAAACTAACCTGTAAACCTTTTAATATCTCGTCTTTGAAGAAGCTCCAGTAAATTTCTTTTATTACATAATTCGGAATTTGAAATTTGATTAATGCAAACTCAACTTCTTTAATTGTTAACATACCGTTATAAAACAGCAGAGAAACAAAATCATCAGGGGTAAAAACTCTTTCAAAACTATATTTTTTAGTAATTGATGCCGTAGTCTCTTCTTCCGTTATTATTTCGTTTAACTTCTGTTGATTCTCAGGAGAGTTATTAATGTAAAAGATTTTCTTGATTTTACTGTAATCGCTTGCTATGTTGTTGTCAATTAAATCT
>JACSRR010000302.1 GCA_014879635.1 Ignavibacteriaceae bacterium
AGTATATATAGTTTGCCCGTTAATAACATTGCAGAAATAAATTCCGAATTTTGTGGTATATCAATCAGAACCGGTTCAATAATTTCAGGTTCCGAAATGTTCAAACCGGTAAAAGTTATTTGATTTGGCGAAATTAAAATTGTGCTTTTTGACGCAGGCTTAATATCAACCAGATTGTTTCTTTCGAAAGAGTACAGTGTGTTACCAAAGCCGTCGTAAACTCTTAATTTATTTCTATCGAGCACCAAAATATTATCTTCGGAAGTAACCGAAATTTTGGATGGTTTTATTAACGGTTCGCCTTCAGAATTAAATCCGCCGAAAGAACCCGAGTAATTTCCGAAATAATCAAATTTTACAATTCTTGAGTTTTCGCCGTCTAAAATAAACAAATCACCTTTAGAAGAAACAACTGCACCGAGTGGATAGCCGAATTGTTCCTCTTGAAAATTGCTCTCTTTACCGTTAAAAACAGAGAGGAGATTTAAACTACGGTCAAATTTTTTAATTTTGTGGTTGTGATGATCGCTCACATAAGCGTAGAGAGGGTTCACAAAAATGCTTATAGGGTCATCAAAAGAATTGTCACTCCAGCCGTAACCCCCGGTTGACTTAATAATTTTACCAAGCGTATCAATTTGAATTACAACATCGTTTCCGGTATCTGTTACAAATATTAATCCGGAGGGAGAAATATAAAAATCTGATGCTTCCTTAAAGTTTCCGATGCTTTCAGAGTAAAAATAAGACGCATTTTGGGGGAGTAACCGGGAAGTTAGCAATATAATAAATAAAAATGAAAAAATATATGATTTTGTTTGCATAAAAAGTATTAATTTAGTACAATGAAGATTAGACACTTACAAAGTCTATACATTTGAATAATATCAATTGCTCAAAATTACGGAATTAATGTCGAAACTTGAAATTCTCAAAGAGAGAAAAAAAAGAGCTCTATTAGGCGGCGGCGAACAAAAAATTATTCAACAGCACGAAAAAGGCAAATTAACCGCCCGTGAAAGAATTGAATTATTATTAGATGAAGGCTCTTTTCATGAGATTGATACTTTTGTAACTCATAGATGTTCCGATTTCGGATTAGAAAAACAAAAATTTCCGGGTGACGGTGTAGTTACCGGATACGGCAAAATAGAGGGGAGACCGGTTGCCGTTTTTAGTCAAGATTTTACCGTTTTCGGCGGTTCACTCTCAGAAACTAATGCAGAGAAAATTTGTAAAATAATGAACTCTGCTATGAAACTTGGCATACCGGTTATTGGTCTAAATGACTCCGGCGGTGCTAGGATACAAGAGGGGGTTAATTCTCTTGGCGGTTATGCAGATATTTTTTTGTTGAATACACTCGCTTCGGGAGTTATTCCGCAAATTAGTGTGATAATGGGACCTTGTGCAGGCGGAGCTGTTTATTCGCCCGCAATTACCGATTTTGTTTTTATGGTAAAGAACACAAGTTACATGTTTGTTACAGGTCCTAATGTGGTTAAAACCGTAACTCATGAAACCGTAACATCCGAAGAGTTAGGCGGTGCAGAAACACACGCCGTGAAGAGCGGAGTTGCTCACTTTTCTTTTGATAATGAAATTGAAACTCTATTAAATGTCAGAAAATTAATGGAGTATTTACCGTTAAATTACCGGGATACTGCTCCGGAATATAATTTTACGGAAGAGAGCGAGGAAAATCAAAAAGTACTTGATAATATTATTCCCGATTCTCCTAATAAACCTTACGATATGAAAGAGATTATCAAGGTTTTGGTTGACGACGATGAATTTTTTGAAGTTCACGAACATTATGCAGAAAATATTATTACCGGTTATGCCAGAATTGGCGGTATTTCAATTGGAGTAGTTGCAAATCAACCTTCGGTTTTAGCCGGGGTATTAGATATAAACGCATCGTTAAAAGGGGCGCGGTTTGTAAGATTTTGTGATGCATTCGGAATTCCTTTATTAGTTTTAGAAGATGTTCCGGGATTTTTACCGGGAACAGACCAAGAGTGGAATGGTATAATCAAGCATGGCGCAAAATTATTATTTGCTTTTTGTGAAGCTACGGTACCAAAAATTACCGTAATTACCAGAAAAGCCTATGGAGGTGCTTATGATGTTATGAATTCAAAGCACATTAGAGGTGATTTCAACTTTGCCTGGCCCACTGCCGAGATAGCTGTTATGGGTCCAAAAGGTGCTGTTGAAATTATTTTCAAAAAAGAAATTTTAGAATCAGAGGATAAAGAAAAAACTTTAGATAAGATCTTAGGTGAGTATGTCGAAAAGTTTGCTAATCCTTATATTGCGGCTGAAAGAGGTTTTATTGACGATGTGCTACAACCTTCTTCAACCAGAAACAATCTAATAAAGTGTTTCAAGCTGCTAAAAACTAAAGTCGATAAAAATCCTAAGAAAAAACATTGCAACATTCCGCTTTAAAATTGAGATAGCTTCTCTGCGGTACATACTTGGGGCTGAAAGTTAAAATCTAAATCACGGAGGTCAAATGATTAAAGGTTTGAAACTTCTGTTAATTATTCCTGTGTTAGTTTCGGTCTTTGTGGGATGCGGAGCAAACACAGAAATAATCAATAAAGAAGAACAAACAGGTTCACGCTATCCAGCTAATAAAAGTGAAATAGTTAGCGAACTATTAGAACAGGCAAGGCAGTTTTATGTTTCTGCATTACAGAAGCAATCTGCTAATAGCGTAAATGAGACTATAATAAATTACGAGTCTGCTTTACGCATAATAAACAATTTAAGTTATTATCCCGGTATTGAAGATAATTCTGCATATTCAGAGTTAGAATCGGCAATTACCGAAGATTATAAGGCGTTTATTGATTCAATTAATGAATTGCCCGATAATGTCTCTTTTGCCGCAATTGAAGAATTTATGAATAAAAATATTCAGAAATTTGAAGCGGTTGTAACAGAATATGAATTACCGATATCCTCACTCGAAATCAAAACCGAAATTCCTCATGAAATTAACCCTATGGTCGAAAAATATATTGAGTTATATTCGGTTAGAAGTAAAAGGCATGTCGGTGACTGGCTTGCAAGAGCCGGAAGGTATTTCCACATATTCCTTCCTATTTTAGAAGAAGAAGGAGTTCCAAAACAATTAGCTTATCTATCAATGATTGAATCGGGATTAAATCCGGTTGCAAGATCATGGGCAGGAGCTGTTGGTTTGTGGCAGTTTATTCCCGGTACAGGTAAAATGTACGGATTAGACATAAATTTCTACACGGATGAGAGAAGAGACCCTTACAAAGCTACCAGAGCTGCTGCTAAACACCTCAAAGACTTGTACAATTCGTTAGGCGATTGGTATTTGGCTTTGGCTTCTTACAATGCAGGCGAAGGCAGAATTACCCGTGCAATCACAAAAGCAAACAGCAGAAATTATTGGGAAATCTCTAAATATTTGCCTCAAGAAACTAGAAATTATGTCCCTGCATTTATCGCAATTTCGATGATTGCACAAGACCCTGAGAAATTTGGATTTGCAGAAATCCAAAAACATGAGCCGTTTGATTATGAAACAGTTTTAGTAAACGGTTCAATAGATTTGAATTATGTTTCACGCACAACCGGCGTTCAAGTTGATGTAATTAAAGACCTTAACCCTGAGTTAATTCAGAATTCAACACCTCCCGGCGTTCATGGCGGCTATCCTTTGAGAGTACCTAAAGGAAAGAAAAATGATTTTGCTGCAGTAATTAATCAGGCTCCCTCAAATGTAAAAACTAACTATGTGAACCACACAGTTAAAAAAGGGGAAAACCTGACTTTAATTGCTAATGCCTACAATATTTCTATTACGGATTTGGCAAACGCTAACAATCTTTCAACAAAATCTGCACTTACCAGAGGTGCCGTTCTAAAAATTCCGTTTGTTGAAACTTCGGCATCAAATTTGGCACAAAATCCCGATAATATACCCGCAACCGTTCTTGTAAGCAATGCAACCAATTCTCATTATGTATCTCCTTATTCTGACTTTACGAATGAAATAAATTCAAGAACTGAGAGTCAAAATAGTGAAGGTACAACCTTAGTTCCTGCATCACCTGATAAACAAGCCGTTGTTTACACGGTTAAAAATGACGAAAGCCTGTTAAAAATTGCAGAACTTTTTGATGTTAAAGTTTCCGAAATAAGAAATTGGAACAATATTGCATATACCGAAACTCCAAAAGTAGGGCAGAAGATTACCGTTTATGTTCCGGCTTCAAAAATTGCTTACTACGAAACTTTAGACAAACAATCTGACGAAGAGAAAAGAGCAATTATTTCTGAAAAGCCTGTATTAACCGGCGAGTGGAAGAACCACACAGTAAAAACAGGCGAAACTATGTCTGTAATTGCAGCTTTTTATGATATTTCACTAACTCAAATTAGACAATGGAATAACATAAACGGAGATTTAATTCATGAAGGTCAGTTACTAAAAATTCAGTCTATAAAGCCAGCCGCAACCAAGAATTTAACTTTTAACACCAGACAACAAGATAAAGATGTTGCCGTTATTGAGTATAAAGTTAGACCGGGCGATAATATGACCAAATTAGCTCAGAGATTTGGCGTTACCATAAACCAGTTAAGAGAGTGGAACAATAAATCAAACTACAATCTAATTGTTAACGAAACGGTTAAAATTTATACCCCTTCATCTCCGGCTGCAATGGGTGACAATACAAAAAATAACCCCGTTGCTATTAATACTTATGTAGTAAGAGAAGGTGATAATCTCTCCAAAATTGCACAAAGATTTACTGTTACAATAGCAAACATCAAAAAATGGAATTCGCTTTCATCAGATAATATTATTGCAGGACAAAAGTTGAATATTTATTCAAATCAATACGGAACAGATATTCAAACTCCTCAACTCCCTGTAGGTAATACAGGCGTTCAGTATAAAGTGCAAAAAGGCGATGTTTTAGAGTCTATCGCTAAAAAATTTGAAGTAAATGTTGACGAATTAAAGGTCTGGAACGGTCTTGCAAACAGTAGAATATACTCAGGTCAAACACTAAACATCTTTAAATCGGGTACAGGTGCCGTTAAAAAAGAAAGTGTAAGAACAAACACAAGTACAACACGAACTGCAAGTACACCGGTGTACCACAAAGTTAAAAGAAATGAAACACTTTCAGTTATTGCCCGTACTTATGGTACAACCGTTCAAACTATAAAATCATTAAACGGATTGAGAAATGATTTTATTAACATCGGTCAAAATTTAATTATTAGAAATTAGATATTTTTGTTAAATTTCGAATAATTAAGCGTTCTTTTATTATTGCTCGCATATCGTAAGATATGTAGGGGTGCCTAAAAGGCTGAGAATATACCCTTAAACCTGATCCGGATAATGCCGGCGTAGGGAACATATAATTTTTTGCCGGTCTCCTTTTCACCCCAAAGGAACCGGCTTTTTTATTTTAAAGGAGTTGATTATGCGATTATTTGTGCTATTTCTACTTTTAACCGTTTCTATTTATTCACAGAGTAACGGAAGTATCACCGTTAAGGTAATAGATGTAACATCAGGTGAATATCTTCAAGGTGCTGCCGTCAATTTTGAGGGTACGCCCTTTTACGGGATAACAGATAAAAACGGGATTACCGGAATTAGCAATATCCCCGTTGGTAATTATGTTGTGAAATGCTCTTACTTGGGGTATGCGGGGTCAAGAAAGGAAGTTTCTGTTGGCTCCGGTTCTCAATCAAACTTGCTTTTTGAGCTAAATCCTGAAGCCGTAACTTCACCGGATGTTCTTGTTACCGCTACAAGACACGATGAAAAGAATACTCCTAAAACATTTTCAAACATAACTTCAGAAGAAATTGAGAGAATATCTCTAACTAAAGATGTTCCGTATATTCTTCAAACGCTCCCTTCAACATCTTATTATTCTGAGAACGGTAACGGTATAGGATATAGTTATATTAGAATTAGAGGCTTTGACCAAAGAAGAATTTCTGTTTTTATAAACGGAGTGCCTCAAAATGACCCCGAAGACCATAGTGTTTATTGGATAAATTTTTACGAGTTAGCCGGTTTTGTTGAAGATATTCAAGTCCAAAGAGGCGGAGGCTCTTCGTTATATGGTCCGCCTGCAATAGGGGGCTCTATCAATTTAGTTACTCAAAGAAATTCTTCACTCCCCTCCGTTTCACTTGAATCGGGATTAGGAAGTTACAACACTCAAAGATATTCGGCAAGCCTTTCTTCAGGATTAATTGCCGGTAAATTTTCTTTTAACCTAAAGGCAAGCAAAGTAACTTCTGACGGATATAGAGATTGGTCTTGGAGTGAATTTTACAGATTCTTTTTTAATGCCTCCTATTTTGACGGAAGGCAATCGGCAGTTTTAACTTTATTTGGTGGTCCTCAAAAAGACGGATTAGCGTTTTACGGTATTCCTAAAGCTGATAATGAAGATGAAACGAAAAGAAAGGCAAATTACGGAAGCAGATTAAAAGATAGAGAATTTTTAACTTCGCCACAGGTTTCATTAGTTCATGATTATAAATTTTCGGACAATCTAATTTTAAAGAATACTCTTTTCTTTTTTTCCGGTGACGGATATTTTGACTTTGACGGTACCTTTGGAACTACGGATTATTTCAGACTTCCGGCTGACATAGTGATACCGGACGACCTAATTATGAGGGCTTTTGTTGATAACGACCAGTTTGGTTGGATTCCTCAAATTGAATATAAATACAGCGGAGGAAGTTTAATTACCGGTTTAGAAATCAGAAATCATCGTTCACTGCACTGGGGAAGAATAGAATCAGGAACATTCATAAATTTAACGACAACCGGGTTCCCAAAAGAAAGATTTTATGAATACAAAGGCGGAAAAGAAATTTACTCTGTTTTCGCTCATAATAGACTGCAATTAAGTCCCGATTTATTGCTTTATACCGGGGCTCATTTAATTTATCAAAAATATAAGATTTACGACGAAAAATTTGTAGGTACAGAATTTGAAACACCTTTCACTTTTCTAAACCCACAGATTGGGGCTTTATACAATATCAATGAAAAAACCGCTATATATTCAAATTTTACCTACACAAAAAGAGAACCGCCTCTAAAAAATTTATACGAGGCAGAGTCTGCTTCTTGGGGAGTTGAGCCACAATTCGAGAAAAATCAGGACGGTACATATAATTTTAATGAACCGTTAGTGAAACCGGAAACTATGTTTAATTATGAGGCTGGTATCAGATTAAAAGAAAATACATATCGTGTTTCGGCAAATCTATACATTATGGATTTTATTGACGAGATAGTGCCTTCCGGCGGTCTTGATGTATTTGGTCAGCCACGCGTAGGTAATGCCGAGAGAACAAGCCACAGGGGCTTAGAAATTGAAGGTGCACTGAGATTGCTTAAGGGGCTTGATTTTTCTGCCAACTTAAATCTGAGTCAAAACAGGTTTGTTAAATTTACAGAATATGAAGGTACCGAAGCGTTTGTCAGAGATAACAATTATATTTCAAACACTCCTGAAATAATTGCAAATTTTCAACTGAGTTATGTTACTTCAAATTATTTTGTTTCACTTTTGGTAAATCATACCGGAAAACAATACACCGATAATTCTGTTTCTACAGACGCAGTTGCTGACACAGAAATTACGGTAGATCCTTATACTGTTGCAAGTTTATCTGCGGGATTAAATTTCAAATTTAATACAATAAGTTGTTATCTTTCTTTTGAGGTTAATAATTTGTTTAACACAAAATATTTGACTACAGGTTTCGGAAGAGATAATTTTTTTCCGGCTGCCGAAAGAAATATGTTCGTAAAATTAAAATTAGAATATTGATGAAATGTATAATTTTAGGAAACGGAAAAGCTCCGCTATTAACAGACTTTAAATGGTTTTTAAAGATAATAAATCCGGAATTTATTGTTTGTGCTGACGGCGGAGCCAATACGGCTTATAAATTTAACATTCTACCCGATTTTATAACCGGCGATTTTGATTCAATAAAACCACAAGTTTATAAGTACTTTAAAGATAAGTGCGAAATGATTGAAAATTCAGGGCAGTACGATACTGATATTGAAAAATCGCTCAAATTAGCACTATCGTATAAGTGTGAAGAAGCATTTTTATTTGGAGTGAGCGGCAACCGGTTAGATCATTCTCTTGCAAATATCGCAATTGCATTGAAGTTTTCGGATAGACTCAAAATTTCGATTATTAGCGAAAAATCTATTTTACAAATAATTGAAGGTTCAGTTGAGCTAAAGTCGGTTCCGGGCGAAATAATTTCTCTTTTTGGGATTGACGGTATTACGAGCTTTACGCTAAAGGGGTTTAAATATCCGCTAAAAAACGAGACACTTCAGTTTGGTGTCAGAGAAAGTTGCAGT
This sequence comes from Ignavibacteriaceae bacterium, assembly GCA_014879635.1. Taxonomy (GTDB): domain Bacteria; phylum Bacteroidota; class Ignavibacteria; order Ignavibacteriales; family Ignavibacteriaceae; genus BA9. Next base: position 8,432 of record JACSRR010000302.1, read on the forward strand.
AACGAGAGTGTTATTGTAAATCCTGAAGTCATAGTTCAACACGGGAAGGGAATAATAATCAGGGATCATGGTTTTATGAGAAAAAATGGTCTCTTTTAGCTTAATAGACTACATTGCGCTAATATCGCTTTTTGTAATTGCTTTTGCTACCGGGATCTATTTTTCGAGAAAAACTCGCGATGACAAAGATGATTTTTTACTCTCCTCAAGAAAAACCGGGCTATTTTTGTTTATCTGTATTAATGTAACTACATGGTACGGCGGTATTCTTGGAGTAGGGGAGTTCGCATACAGATACGGGTTACTTTCATGGTTTTCGCAGGGTTTGCCCTATTACTTTTTTGCCGTAATATTCGCTTTATTTTTTGTCAAGAAGATCAAGAATGGTAACTTTGTTTCAATACCAGAGAAGGTTAGATCAGTATATGGTAACACACCTGCCGTTATATCCGCCATATTGGTTTTTCTAATTGTAAGTCCCGCCCCATATTTTCTTATGTCCGGCATAATTCTTGAATTGATAACGGGGCTTAATTTCTGGCTGTCAATTTCACTTGTAACAGTAATTTTGATTGCCATATTATCAATTGGTGGCTTTGCGGGCAATCTTTATACTGATATGGTTCTGTTTTTTGTTATGTTTAGCGGTTTCATAATTGCGCTGTTTGTGCTTTACAACGATTACGGAGGGATTGATTTTATTGTCAAAAATGTACCTTCAGACCACTTAAGTTTAACCGGTGGGGCAAATACCGCTTTTGTGATTGTGTGGTTTTTAATTGCGAGTTGGACTTTAGCAGATCCGGGATTTTATCAACGGACATTTGCGGCTAAAAACACAAAAACAGCTCGAAACGGGATTTTGATTTCAATTTTATTGTGGTTTCTATTCGATTTCTTAACAAATAGTACGGGGTTATATGCAAAAGCAATTTTACCCGGTATTGAAAACCCCCTTTTTGCTTTCCCGTTACTTGCCGAGCAGACTTTGGGCGCCGGAGTTAAAGGTATATTTTTTGCGGCGTTACTCGGAGTTGTTTTTACTACTTTAAACAGTTTCTTTTTTATTAGCGGTACAACATTATCAGTTGATATTTTTCCCTATTTGATAAAAAGAAAATTCTCTTCAGTAAGATTGCCGGCAGTTACAGGATTAGTAATTTCTGCATTATTATCTTTGGCGATAATCTATTTTCTTCCTTCGGTAATTGATATTTGGTACACAATTGGTTCAATTTGCATTCCGCCGCTGTTATTTGTTTTGGCGGGTGCATACTTCGAAAAACTAAAACTTCAACCTAATATAGTTTCAGTTCAAATGGTTATATCTTTTCTTGTTGCGGCGGTATTACTTTTTGCAAAAAACAGCGGGTTATTGCCGGAAGTTTTAGCTTGGTTTGAACCTATGTTTGCAGGCTTTTTATCCGGTGGAGTATTTTACATCACTAAGTTTGTAAATAAGAAGGAAACATAATTAAATTACTTGACTCTGAATTTGTATATGTTTTTCTGTACTGTAAAATAAATAAGGATTTAGTCACAAAAAAAAACTTGGGAAATGATATCAAGGTTGTGTTTTGAAAATATATGTAGTAATTCTCACAATTAATAAAGAAAGTTTATAAAAAGCGGAACATAGAAATAGAGATGGTGTATAATTAGTAAATAATTACTTAATTTTACCATGCTAAAAACTACAATAATAATAATAACAGTTCTTTTGAACTTATACGCTTCAGGCGATAAGAGTGTAGGTGTTGTAACTAAAACAGTTAACTTCGTTGAAATAAAAAACGGAGATAAATGGATAGCACTTCAAACCGGCAAACTTATTTATCCCGAAGATGAAATCCGCACCGGAGTAAAATCGCTCGCTCTTTTAAAGTTAAGCGATAATACAATGCTCACGGTTCGAGAAAATTCGAGTCTCACTTTTGCCAACATTTCAGGTTCCACTCAAATTCAAATTGCAGCCGGTACTGTTAACTTTGACGGATCAAAAAGTGAAAGCGATGGTTTTAAAATTTCTACACCAACCATTACGGCATCCGTTCGTGGATTTACCGGTCAAGTAATAATTACACCCAATTCAGTAAAACTTGTTAGTGAATCGGGTTCGGTTACAATTGAAAATCCGAGAGAAATTCCGCTTACTCAGCTTTTGCCCGGTAATTATGCAGAATTGGATGATTCATTGCATGTTAAAGTACATGTTATTACTCCGGAACTAAAAAAGTTCATGAATCAAAATAAAAGAGTTGACCTTCAAATTAGGTTAAAAGAAATGATTAAGTTAAAGAAAGAATAGGTTTTCTAACTTAAAATTGGTTTATATTTTCCCGGATGTGAAATGAATATCACTTTTACATCCGGATATATTTTTTAAATGGTAGATATCTTTATAATCCTTTGCTTAATATAAGTAATTGATTTCCCTCCGTTATGAAAAGGAACACTCCTTATAATGAATCACCTGCCCACTTAATAATAGAAATATTATTAAAACTCTTAAGTAGAATACAATATGCTAACAATTAATACCAAATAAACAGTTAATTTTGTAGTATCAATTTCAAAATTTATTATGATTGAGGCATTATGTTTGACCAAAACTATAAATTCACCGTTACAGACCGTTTTCTTGAGTATGTTAAGATAGATACTCAATCAGATGACGAGGCAGCGGGTTTTCCCACTACGCTAAAGCAATTAGACTTATCCCGTAAATTAGTAGCCGAATTACTTGAACTTGGCTTAAAAGATGCTCTTATGGATGATAATGGCTATGTTATGGCAACTCTTCCTTCAAATACAACTAAAGATGTTCCGGTTATAGGTTTTGTTGCGCATGTAGATACATCACCTGCAGTATCGGGTAAAGATGTAAAAACAATTATCCATAAAAATTATCAAGTTACCGATATTAAATTACCCGGTAATCCTGATGCTGTTATTGATGTGGCAAACAATCCTGATTTGAAAGATATGAAAGGATTTGATATTATTACTACCGACGGAACAACTCTTCTCGGTGCAGATGATAAAGCCGGTATTGCAGAAATTATGGATGCAGTTAATTACCTGTTAGCCCATCCGGAAATTAAGCACGGTACTATTAAAATTTGTTTTACCCCTGATGAAGAAGTAGGAAGAGGAACCGAAAAGTTTGATGTGGCTAAATTTGGAGCAAAATACGCTTATACTATCGATGGATCTACAAGAGGAGAAGTTGAAACTGAAACTTTCTGCGCTGATGCCGTAATTATTGATTTTATAGGTAAAAATGTTCATCCCGGATATGCAAAAGGGAAAATGATTAACAGCATTAAAATGGCTTCTTCGTTTATTGAAAGTTTACCCAAATCAAGTTTAACTCCCGAAACTACCGAAGGCAGGGAAGGGTATGTTCACCCCATTACTATTAACGGAACCGAAGAAAAAACCACAGTTAAAATGATTATTCGTGATTTTGTTACCGAAAAACTCAAAGAATATGAGAACATGTTAGAGAAATTGGTAAAAGAATCTGTCGAAAAATTTCCCGGTGCAAGGTATGAGTTTAAGGTTATTGAGCAATATAGAAATATGAAATATGTGCTTAATGATCATCCAAAAGTGGAAGAATATGCAATTGAAGCATTAAATAGATTAGGAATTAAACCGATTCAATCTGCAATAAGAGGTGGTACCGACGGCGCTAAACTCAGCTTTATGGGTTTGCCTACCCCTAATCTTTTTGCCGGCGGACATAATTTCCATGCAATTACCGAATGGGTTGCAGTTCAAGATTTAGAAGCAGCAGTTAAATTAATTGTTACTTTAGCCCAAGTATGGGAAGAAAAATCTTAATCTAATTACCCCGGAAACTTAAAAAGGCTGTTAGGTTACATACTTAACAGCCTTCTTTATTTAGGTCTCAAATCTTTAATAGATAAATATGGTAATTCCCGGTTTTTTAATCCGAAATTATTCTTAGTTCACGCATACTCACAAATTTCTCCCCGGCAACAATTATATGGTCAAGGAGTTTAATATCAAACAACAAGCCGGCTTCTCTGATCCTATGGGTCAATTTAATATCGGCGTTGCTCGGTTCTAAATTTCCGCTCGGATGGTTGTGTATAAGAATTATATATTTAGCTAGATAATCAAGAGCAAATTTGAATATTTCCCTCGGACTTGCAATACTTGCATCAATACTGCCTTCAGAAATTGTTTTGTACTGTACAATTTTATTTGACGCATTCAAACAAAGAACGATAAATTTTTCGGTTCTTTCTGAAGCTAAGTAGGGTACAAAATAATCTGTTACAACGCTGGGGTCAGTAACCTTTTTGTCTAAAATAAATTGAGTGGACATTTTAGCCCTGTTATTCAGCTCAAATGCTGCGGCTAAAGTGGATGCCTTATCATTCCCGATTCCTTTCTGTTTTTTGAAGAAACCGTAATCCTGTTTTGAGAGTAATCCTAAATTGGAGTCAACCGACTCTAATAGATTCCTGGCGACATCAATTGCCGTGAGCTGTTTTGTTCCCGATCTTAATATTATAGCGATAAGTTCGGCGTCTGAGAGAGCTTTTACACCCTTTACCTGTAATTTTTCGCGTGGTCTATCATCTTCCGGAAAATTTTTAATACTCATATCTACTCAACTTTCAGCCTGAGAATTTGTTCAAAAACACCGTCAACATATTTTAGAAAATTCAGATATTTATTTGCACCGCCGTAGTCAAAACTGTAATCAGTTCTAATTCCGGTAAATTTTAACCCCGAACTTAACAAATTTTGAATATCGGTTGATCTGATTGATGATGAAGTTACCTGACTCAGAATTAAATTAGCAGCATCAAATCCGTAAGCTGCATTACGATCGAAAATCATACCGGTATATTCGTAGAAATCACGGCTCACAATTTTGTAATTATCAGTGTAAAAATCGATAAAATAATCTGACGAAAGTATCAATTGATTCAGCATATCAACAGGTTTATCAACTGCCGAACCGAGTAACCAATCTTGATTTCCGTAAATACTTTTCGAAAAGTCCATTTTTGAGAGTTCAGAAATTAAAATAGAGGTTACTCTTGAATCGGAAACGGGGAGATAAACGCCGTCTAATGAAGCCATATAAGGATTTAACTTCTGAAAATGCTCTTCTAAATTTGTTTTTGCGGCACTATATTCTTCATATACAGGAATATTTCCGCCTAATTTTTTAAACTCGAGCATAAATGATTCTGCTAAGATTGAACCATAACCTTCAGAACTATAAAGAACTGCAATGTTTCTTTTGTTCTCAACATTGTAGATATATTGAGCCATACCTTTACCTCTGAGCTCAAAGTCAGGGTTAGCACGGTAGAAAAATTTAGAAATTCCTTTTAATGAGTTATCTGTTGCAGTAGGTGTGATTGTAGGAATTTTCAATTTCCAAGAAAGGTTAGCCAAAATTATTGATTCATCGCTATAAAGAGGACCCACAATACCGGCAATACCGCCGGTTTTTTTTAGATCATCCATTATAGAGTTAATTCTGCTCTCGCTTCGCTCAGTGTCATAAATTAAAAGACCAACTTTAGTGGTCACATTCATATTGTGAGTGTGAACGGCAAATTTTATCCCTTCTAAAATAGCTTTAACCGGCTGCGGTAATTCACTTCTAGTGTATTCCATCAACGGTAGCATAGCTACAAGGTATTTATCAGGGGAATCCGGAAGGGGTAACGCACCGTCAAACGCGTAAGATCTTAGTTGCTCTGCATCTTTTGACTCGTCAGATCCATAGTGATTAACAATCACATAACTGAATCTTGCCTTTGCAGAATCTAATTGACCGGCATTTATCTCTTTTTTCCCCCATTCATTGTAAATCAATGCTTCTGCGGGTGATTTACTGTAGTTTTTAAGAAAAGATGTTAAATCATTGATTGATAAAAGGTTTTCGGAAATGGAGATAAAGTTATTTTTTGCTTTTAATTTTAGTGCTTTATCCTTTGCTGAATTAAAAAGAGTTAGAAAAGTGGTTGCAGAAGTATCGTAAAACCCTTCAAAATAGAGTGCGGTGCCAAGTGTGTTTAGTGCTTCAAAAACATATTTACTCTCGGGGAATTTAGCCAGAAAATTTCTGAGTCTTTCTGACGCTTGGCGATAATATTTTAATTCTAATGAAGATTTGCCCGAAAATAGCCATGCCGCAGTTGTAAATTGTGTTGAATTGATTGAAAGAACTAATTGGTCAAACAAATTTAAAGCACCGGCATAATCACCTGACTGATATTTTTTTAGTCCGCTTTCAAATAGATATTTACCGGTTGTGTCAGTCTGCGAAACAATTATCGAGGAAAAAAGGAATAAAGAAAAGAAAAATTTAACCATTACTTCCTCATTTTATTATTTAATAATTCCAAAGTTTTAACGGCATCTTTGTTTTCGGGATCAATCTGAATAGCAGATTTTAAATATGCCTCGGCTTCTTTATACTTTTTAAGATTTAAGTAAGATATTCCTAATTTAACATACATACCCGGAGTTGCATGAAACTTTTCCATGAAACGGTTATACAAATCAACTAACTTCTGATATTGCTCAAAAAACAAATAAATCTCTCCAAGCCATTCATAAACTGAAGTGTCTTTCTCGTTTAATTTCAGTGCTTTTTCAAGGTCTTGCCGGGCTAATGAAGTTGAACCCGTTAAAAATGAACAAATACCTCTGTATAAGAAGAATTCAAAATTATTTTCGATGACTTCAACTTTGTTCAAGTATTCTAACGCATCATTTGGTCTATCAATTTTAGTAAAAATTTTAGAAAGTAAAATTAATGTTTCGTCCTTAAAATTTTCGATTCCCGGCATTTGAAGATATTTTTTAAATTCTTTGATAGAATCTTCGAATTTATCCATTTTGTAGGCAATAAATCCTTTGAAGAAAACAACAGCGGGATCATCTTTTTCGTCAACTTGATTTATAAAGCCTGAAAGCTTATCAAACTCTTTGAATTCCAATAAAAAATTCACATAAAAAAGTTTAGCTTTAGAATTTAAAGGTGCAAAATCAATTAGTTTTTCTAAAACTTGAAGTGATAAATTTTTATTTTTGGAATTTTTGTGAAGCTCAGCCAACAAATAATAAGCATCTTCAAATTCAGGATACTCTTCAATTAATGAGGTGTAAATTTGAAGGGCGTGCAAGTTTTTGCCTTCATTTTCAAACTCCAAGGCTTGCACAATTTTGTGATGTAAATAGATTTCAAGCTGTGATTGGTTCATTCCCACTCGATAGTTGCGGGCGGTTTAGAGCTGATATCATAAACCACTCTATTAACACCTTTAACATTATTGATTATTTTATTAGAAATCTCCGCAAGAATATCATAATCAAACCTGTACCAATCAGCCGTCATACCGTCAACCGAATTCACAGCTCTAAGTGCAAGAACAAATTCATAAGTTCTTGCATCTCCCATAACGCCTACTGATTGAACGGGAAGTAAAACTGCAAATGCTTGCCAAATCTCATCATAAACGCCTTTTTCTATCAGAGTATTTATGTAAATTTCATCTGCTTGCTGTAAAATATCTATTTTTTCACGGGTAATTTCACCAGGAATTCTAACTGCTAAGCCCGGACCGGGAAAGGGATGACGCATTAAAAATTCCTCGTCAATACCTAATTTTCTTCCCGCGTTTCTAACTTCGTCTTTAAAAAGTTCTCTAAGAGGTTCTATCAATTTTAAGTTCATTTTTTCGGGTAACCCACCCACATTATGATGAGTTTTGATTGTAACCGATGCGCCTTTAACAGGTACAGATTCAATCACATCAGGATAGAGCGTACCTTGAACTAAAAACTCTGCCCCTTCAATTTTTTTTGCTTCCCTTTCAAAAACTTCGATAAAAGTATTACCGATAATTTTCCTCTTTTTCTCAGGCTCTGTTACACCTGCAAGTCTATTCAAAAACAGATCTTTTGCATCAATATAAATAACATTCAGATTAAAAACATCTCTAAACTTTTTAACAACAGTTTCGCTCTCATTTTTCCGCATCAAGCCATTATCAATATGAACACAAGTTAATTTATCACCAATTGCTTTATTTATTAATACTGCAGCAACGGTTGAATCTACCCCGCCGCTCAACGCACAAATAGCTTTTTTTTCACCTACTAAAGATTTAATCTCTTTAATTTCTGTATCTATAAAATATTCCGGGAGCCAATTACCGGTGCAACTACAAATTCCGTAAACAAAGTTTTTAAGAATGTCTTTGCCTGATTCTGTGTGATAAACTTCAGGGTGGAATTGTACACCGTAAATGTTTTTTGATTTGTTCTCTATGCAGCAAAAATGTGTATCCGGAGTAGAGGCGGTTAAATTGAATCCGGCCGGAAGTTCTTCAACATGATCTCCGTGACTCATCCAAACTACCGATTCACCCGGTACATTTGCCAATAATTCACTTTCGGAAATTTTACTTAGAATGGCTTTCCCGTACTCTCTGCTTGAAGCCGGTGAAACTTTACCGCCTAATAATTTGCAAGTCAATTGTAAGCCATAACAAATTCCGAGTATGGGAATTCCGGTTTCTAAAAGCTCAACCGGGATATGAGGAGCATTCTCATCGTAAACGCTCATTGGTCCACCGGACAAAATAATACCCTTAGGATTAATCTTTAATATTTCTTCAAGCGGATAAGTATGTGGGTAAATACGCGAATAAACATTCAATTCCCTGATCTTTCTGGCAATTAATTGGGTAAATTGAGAACCGAAATCTATTATTAATATATTGTCAGTGATTACCATAAAGTTAAAATAGATAATTTCAGGGGGAAACTCGCGAAAAAAACGGTTGTTTTGAAAAAATCCGGCAGAAAAAACAAATCTGCCGGAAATAATTAAACTTTAAAAATTAAGCACCGACTTGTTTTTTATATTCAGCATCATCCATTAATTTTTCTAAACCGGAGGCATCGGTAATCTCAATTTTAATCAACCAACCATCACCGTAAGGATCTGAATTAATTGTTTCGGGATTGTCATTGAGTGTAGTGTTTATTTCTAAAACAGTGCCCGAGCAAGGTGCGTAGAGTGTGCCTACTGTTTTAACTGCTTCAATGTTTCCGAAAGAATCACCTTTGCTGATTGAGGATAAATTGGGGTCTATATCCAAGAATACAATGTCACCCAATTCACTCTGAGCAAAATCGGTAATACCAATCCAAGCGGTATTGCCTTCAACTTTAATCCATTCGTGGTCAGTAGTATATTTTAATCCTGCAGGAATTTGCATAAAAATTTCCTTTAAATATTAGTCTTTTGTAAATTTAAAACCATCAAGAAAAGAAGTGTCAAAAATACCGCTGATAAATCTTTCGTCCTCTAAAACTGCAAGGTGGAAAGGAGTGGTAGTTTTAATACCTTCAATTGTAAGCTCTCCGAGTGCTCTCTTAGCTCTACTAATTGCCGAAAGCCTGTCTTTATCATGAACAATAAGTTTTGCAACCATTGAATCATAATAAGGAGGAATAACATAAGATTGATAGATATGAGAATCAATTCTCACGCCAAGACCTCCCGGGAAATGAAGAGATTCAATTCTTCCGGGTGAAGGTCTGAAATTGTTTGCAGGGTCTTCTGCATTAATTCTAAACTCGATTGCATGCCCTTGCGGTTCAGCAATTTGTGACGAAATAAACTCACCGGCAGCGGCTAAAATCTGATTTTTAATCAAATCTACATTGTAAACCATTTCGGTTACAGGGTGTTCAACCTGAATACGGGTATTCATTTCCATAAAGTAGAATTTTGAGTTAGAATCTAATAGAAACTCAACAGTACCTACACCTTCGTAATTAATTGCTTTTGCTGCATTAACAGCAGCCAAACCCATTGCTTCTCTTAATGCCGGGGTAACAGCGGGAGAGGGGGATTCTTCAATCAGTTTTTGATGTCTTCTTTGAACGCTGCAATCTCTTTCACCGTAGTGAAAATGGTTGCCGTGTTGGTCGCCAATAATTTGAATTTCAACATGTCTGGGTTTTAATACATATTTTTCAATGTAAACATCGCCGTTACCGAAAGCGGCATCAGCTTCGTTTCTAGCGGTAGAAAAGGCGAGATCAAATTCGCTCTCTTCTCTTACAATTCTCATACCTTTACCGCCACCTCCGGCAGAAGCTTTAATAATAACCGGGAAACCAATTTTACGGGCAATTTTAACAGCATCGGAAGGATTAGCAATAACGCCGTCTGAACCGGGAACAACGGGAACATTATTTTTAATCATCGTTTCTTTAGCGGTTGCTTTATCACCCATAACCCTGATCATTTCGGGTGAGGGACCAATAAATTTAATTTTAGATTCACCGCAAATTTCAGAAAAACCGGCGTTTTCTGCCAAGAACCCATAACCTGGGTGAATAGCATCTGCTCCGGTTACAATTGCGGCAGAAATGAGAGCGGGAATTTTTAGATAGCTCTGTTTGCTTTCGGCAGGACCAATACAAACGGCTTCATCGGCAAAAGTGACATGAAGAGAATTTCTATCGGCTTCCGAAAAAACTGCAACAGTTTTAATTCCCATTTCTTTTGCTGCACGAATTACCCTTAAAGCAATTTCGCCACGGTTTGCAATTAATATTTTTTTGAACAATTTTGCCTCGTTGAATCGGTTAATTAATCAGGTTTAACGAGAAATAACGCCTGCCCATACTCAACAGGCTTAGCATTATCAACCAGAATTTTCACAATAGTTCCGGAAACATCAGACTCAATTTCATTCATTAATTTCATTGCTTCAACAATACATAAAGTCTGACCCTGTGTAACTCTATCACCTACTTTACAATAAGATTCAGCATCAGGAGCAGGAGCACGGTAAAAAGTACCAACAATCGGAGATTTTATCTCGTGCAGAACTGTAGCTGAATTATCGCTCTCCGAAGATTTTGCCGGAGCGGGCGAAGAATCGGGTGAGGTAGTAACTTGTGGAGCAGCCTGTTGAACTTGTGGGGTATAGCTAACGGGAGAAGCTGCTACAACATCATGTTTTTTCGAAATGTAGATTCTGCCCGAGTCATCTTCATATTCAAACTCGGTTACACCGCTTTTATCAATTAATTGAACTAAGCGGCGGATAACATCTATATCTAAATTCATATTATTCCTTCAATTGAATGAATTAATTTTTAACTCTTTCCATGTAAGAGCCAGTTCTCGTATCTATTTTTAGGATGTCACCGGTATTAACAAAAATAGGGACATTAACAGTTGCACCGGTTTCCAATTTAGCGGGTTTAAGCACATTAGTAGCGGTATCACCTCTTAATCCGGGTTCAGTTTCTACAACTTCTAATTGAACAAATATAGGCAATTCAACTGAGATAATATCATCTCCGTCAAATAAAATATCTACATCCATTCCTTCTTTCAGAAATTCTTTACCTTGACCAAATAGTTTTTCAGGCACATAAATTTGGTCGTAAGTTTCATTATCCATACATACAAGGGTTTCACCTTCATCGTATAAATATTGATATTTTCTTCTTTCAACTCTAACAACATCTAAACTTTCACCTGAGTTAAAAGTGTTTTCTAGAACCCTGCCGGTTCTCATAGATTTTAACTTAGTTCTTACAAAAGCCCCGCCCTTGCCGGGTTTAACATGTAAAAACTCAACAACCGCGTAAAGGTCATTTTTGAATTTTATAACTCTGATGAAACGTTGGTGATGAACGGGGAATTGCAACTGATAGAAAAATGGTCAAAAATATTGACCGATAAAATTACGCCTCAACCCATAAAACCTTTCACTAAAAAAGCAGCATAACATGGAAACAATTATTATTTCAATTTTTGCATTAGGCTATCTAGGTATAGCTTTCGAGCATCCGTTAAAAATAAATAAAGCCCCAATGGCATTACTAACTGGTATTTTGTGTTGGGTAGTGTTGTTTTTATATGGAGGACAGCCTGCCGAAGAAACCACCGAATTATCGCATCATTTTGCAAAAATTGCAGAAATTTTGTTCTTCTTACTTGGTGCAATGACCATTGTAGAATTGGTTGATTCTCATCAAGGGTTTAAAGTTATTACCAACAGAATTACTACCAAAGACACCCGTAAATTGCTTTGGATTATTTCATTAGTAACTTTTTTCTTATCGGCTGTATTAGATAATTTAACCACATCTATTGTAATGATTTCGTTATTACGACGGTTAATACACGACGATACACAACGTAAGTTTTTTGCAGGGATGGTTATTATTGCTGCCAATGCTGGTGGTGCTTGGTCACCAATTGGTGATGTAACCACTACCATGCTTTGGATTGGCGGACAAGTAACAGCAGTTAATATTGTAAAAGAACTTTTTATACCAAGTTTAGTTTGTTTGGTTGTTCCTTTACTTTATCTTTCGTTTAAACTAAAAGGTCAAATTCAACAAAATGCATACAACCGCGATGCTGCATTTGTAGAAGAAGATGTAAAAGGAAGTAAACTCATGTTTTTTGTTGGTGTAGGAGCTTTATTGTTTGTGCCAATTTTTAAAACCATTACTCACATGCCTCCTTACATGGGTATGTTGTTAGGTTTGGGTGTGCTTTGGATAATATCAGAGTTTATACATGCCGATAAAGATGAAGAAGCTAAAAAACCATATACGGCAATTCACGCTTTATCTAAAATAGATACTTCAAGTATTTTGTTTTTTATGGGGATTTTAGTGGCTATTTCTGCCATGGAAACTTCTGGCATTTTAACAAATTTTGCCACATCCATGAACAATTGGATAGGTAACCAAGATATTATTGTTACTGCAATAGGGCTTATTTCAGCAGTAATTGATAACGTTCCGTTAGTTGCTGCATCTATGGGGATGTACGATTTAGCCACCTATTTGCCAGATGCTAAAATTTGGGAAATGATGGCGTACTGCGCAGGAACAGGAGGCTCTGTTTTAATTATTGGTTCTGCTGCTGGTGTTGCCGTTATGGGTATGGAAAAAATAGATTTTATCTGGTACTTAAAAAAGTTTAGTTTATTAGCCATGTTAGGCTACTTTTCAGGGCTTGCGGCTTATTTGATGATTTATCATTTTATTTGATTAACTCCTATTTAAACCACATAGAAACATAGCAAAAAGACAAATATAGGATACATAGTTCTCCCGATAAATAGGGAGAACCTATTGTTTTATCTTTATTATCATTTATTGTCTTCAACCAAACCTATGTTTCTATGTGGTTTTAAAATTTGAATGTAAGCGACCTTATTAAGAATGATAAATTAGCTACCTTTACTTTTGAAAAATAAAAAATTCAATTGAAAATTTTAGGCATCATACCCGCTCGTTTCGGTTCTACTCGTTTCCCAGGCAAACCCTTGGTAGACATTGATGGTAAAACCATGATACAACGCGTTTATGAACAAGCCAAACAAACTGCACTTTTATCGGATGTAGTGGTTGCAACCGACGACGACCGAATTTTTAATGAAGTTAATCGGTTTGGAGGCAAGGCAGTAATGACCTCTCCAAATCACCAAAGTGGCACCGACCGTTGTGCTGAAGTTGTAAATAAACTTACCGAACAATACGATGTTGTCATCAACATTCAAGGAGACGAACCATTTATAAATCCAAAAACT
>JACSRR010000304.1 GCA_014879635.1 Ignavibacteriaceae bacterium
AACCATCTCTTGGTCCTTAACCAGAACTGGATCCGGTTCCTCGCTGAGGAGCGCCGTGGGGCGGCCGATGAAAAACCGGATGTTGGCTTGCAGCAGGAAATCCATGCTGCGCATTCGATGCTCAAGACCACCGGTCTCGATGACGCAAGCGATGTGAGCAAAGTCATTGAAAAAGTCGCAGCGGCTTTCTTCGCTCAGCAGTCAGTTCCAATCCCCGATTGCGTCCGGATAGCCCAGATCGCGAGCACGCTTGGCGCGACCCTGGGGCCGTCTTTTCAGTTCGTAACCAGAGACAATCGTCGGCATGGCATTTCCGCCGTCATCATCTTCGACCCCTCCGGGTCGCTTGAAGACTTATTGCCCGAAACTTGGCGCCAACAACATTTCTTGCACCCGGACTATACCAATTCGTTCACCTCGTGTACGTCGGAAGAATGGCTTCAGTGGACCACAACTGGCCGGTCTCGGATATCGATGTTTGCCCCGTTGACCAAGAAGAAAACACCCCTGCGTGGGCGCGCAAATGCGATGAAAGAAGTGGGGAGCACACCCATTCCTAATGAAATTAAATTAAAGGATTGGTTTGCTGAAAGAATGAACTCCTTTCAGGTAGCGGCCGACACCAAACGAATAGAATTGATAGGTAAAAATCAGGGGGCAGAGCTGTTTATAACAGATGCTGATTTTCTCGGACGCATTTTTGATAACCTCGTATCAAATGCAATTAAATTTTCTCCCGAAGGTAAACTGGTTACGGTGAGTATTGAAGAGAGTGAACAAGGCTATTTAATTTCTGTTGAAGATAACGGTCTCGGAATCAAAGAACTTGAATTAAAAGATTTATTTGAACCCTTTAAAGTTACTTCCACAAAAGGAACAGCCGGTGAAAAAAGTACAGGTTTAGGATTAGCAATTGTTAAAAAAGCCGTTGAAGCACATAATGGTTCAATTTCTGTTAAAAGTATTTATGGAGAAGGAACAATTTTTACGGTTTTTTTACCAAAGTAGTAAAAAATAATTATGAAAAACCCCAAGATTATGGTAGTTGATGATGACATAGAGATGCTTAAATCTGTATCAATTTTGTTAAAAAGTAATATTTTTAAAGTGTTAACGGCGTCAAGCGGTGAAGAAGCCATTAAAATGGCACTGATTGAAAAACCGGATGTTTTTGTTATTGATTACATGATGCCGGGTTTAAATGGATTGGAAGTTTGTAAAACTATAAGAGAAAATGGGAAATTTATTGACTGTGGAGTAATTCTAATTACCGGTCAAACGAATTTACCCGATGATGAAATTCTCGGGCTTGACGCGGGAGCAGATGATTACTTAATTAAACCTTTTAAACACCGGGAACTTATAGCAAGAATTAATTCTGTATTGAGAGTTAGGCGTTTACTAAAAGAAAGCAGATATTCTGACTTTAAATTTAAGCACGCTTTTGATTCTTCAATAAATCCTGTTTTTATTCTTGATTTTGAAGGTAAAATTGAACTTGTAAATAAGTCCGGTCTTGATACTTTCATTTTTGATAATAAACCGGAAACATTACCTAAATTTTCAGAACTTTTGATAACCGCTTATAAAAGCAATTTCGATAGAATTTACCTTGATTTGATGACGGGGGTCAAAATTCCCTCACAATCTTTTATGTTTGTTACAGCAGATTCTAAACAGAAAAAATTTGTTATTTCTTTCTCGGGTATTCAAAATAATCTAATTACTTCAGGTGCATTGCTGATTTTAAATGAAATTGTTGATGCTGAGGCAAACGATAATGCCGGCGAACTAATAACAGGTTACGAAAGAGAAAGTGATTTTTTTAATAAAATGTCAATTCAGAATACTAATCAAACAGCCTCAATTTATAATTCAAGCTATTTGAACGAAAAATACCCCCAGATATTTGAAAGATTTAAAGACAAACTAACTAAGATTTTAGATTTAGCAATTGAGGCTAGAGTCTTTAAAATTAATCCCAATATCTCAAAAGAGTTGTTTGATTTTGCTTCAGAACTCGGTTTTATGAGGGCAACACCTAAAGATGTTATAATGATTTATAAAGTTGCATTTCCACTAATTAAAAACTTAAACAATGCAAAGAAAATTAATTTGGCTAAAGATGAAAGTAAAATAATACTTATCGAATTGATTGGTTATTTAGCTACCTATTACCGTAACATTTCAAACTAAAAATATTCAGAGGATAAAATGAAAAAATATTTACTAAAACTTTTTATCACCGGTAAAACTTCGCGTTCTGAAGCTGCAATTTCAAATCTAAAACAGATTTGTAGCGAAAATCTGAATGAGGAGTATGATTTGCTGGTTATAGATGTTTTAGATAACCCACAATTAGCGGATGATGAAAAAGTCTTAGCCACTCCCACTTTAATTAAGGAGTTGCCTCCCCCGTTAAGAAGAATTATAGGCGATCTGTCAGAAAAAGAAAAAGTCATTAAAGGTTTAGAACTTAAAAAAATTAACGAACAGGAATAAGTATTATTATGAATATTCTACTTCAAGATCATATTTCAAAATTGAAGACAGGCATTGAAGGTTTTGATCATATTGGAAAAGGGGGGTTGCCGGAAGGAAGAACTACCTTGGTTGCAGGCAGCGCCGGAAGTGCAAAGACTGTTTTTGCCGCTCAATTTATAGTAATGGGTATATCGCAATACAACCAAAACGGGGTATTTGTTACTTTTGAAGAATCTCCTTCCGATATTAAAAGAAACATGCTCGGGTTTGGCTGGGATATAGCAACAATGGAAGCCGAAAATAAATTAGCTTTTGTTGATGCCTCTCCTCAACCCGGCGAACAACCGTTAATATCGGGTGATTATGATTTAGGTGGTCTTCTTGCAAGAATTGAAAATGCAATTTCTAAAACAGGTGCCAAACGGGTTTCTCTTGATTCAATTGGAGCAATTTTCAGTCAATTTTCTGACGCTATTTTAATCAGAAGAGAGCTTTACAGAATTGCAACCGCTCTAAAAAATTTGAATGTTACGGCAGTAATAACCGCTGAAAGAATTAGTGAATATGGACCAATAGCTAAGTTTGGAGTTGAAGAATTTGTAGCCGATAATGTTATTATTTTAAGGAATGTGCTTGAAGAAGAAAAGAGACGCAGAACAATTGAAATTTTGAAATTCAGAGGTACAAATCATCAAAAGGGCGAATGTCCCTTTACTATTACTTCAGAAGGGATAGTGATTATTCCTTTATCTGCAATAGAGTTAAAACAAAAATCCTCCAATATAAGGATAACATCCGGAAGTAAAGAATTAGACGATATGTGCTCAGGCGGTTTCTTTAGAGACTCAATCATTTTGGCATCAGGAGCAACCGGAACAGGTAAAACGCTTATGGCAACCGAATTTATGGCAGGCGGAGCAGCAAACAATGAAAAGAGCCTCTTATTTGCTTTTGAAGAAAGCCGTGAACAACTTTTTAGAAACGCTACCGGTTGGGGCATTGATTTTGAAAAAATGGAACAAGAACAAATTCTTAAAGTTATTTGCGAATATCCCGAAGTTACAAGCCTTGAAGATCATTTGATTCAGATTAAATCTACAATCAACAAGTTTAAGCCTGTCAGAGTTGCAATTGATAGTTTGTCTGCATTAGAAAGGGTTTCAACTCTTAAAAGTTTCAGAGAATTTATTATTGATTTAACTTCGTTTATAAAACAGAGAGAAATTGCAGGGCTTTTCACTTCAACTTCTCCCGCATTAATGGGAGGTACTTCTATTACAGAAGGACATATTTCAACTATTACCGATTCAATTATTCTTTTAAGGTATGTTGAAACTTTTGGTGAAATGAGACGCGGTATTACAGTGTTAAAAATGCGTGGTTCAAAACACGATAAAGAAATTAGAGAATTTATTATCGATGAAACCGGTATGCATATCGGAAAACCATTTAGAGATGTTACCGGTATTATTTCAGGTAACCCGCAGCATGGTATAAAAACCGATTTAGACAGATTTGACAATCTTTTTAACCCAAATAACCCTTAATTTTTTATGAGTGATTACAAAAGTAAGATTCTTTTAGTTGACGATGATAAAGATGTAATAAAATACACCTCTAAACTTTTAGAATCTAATGATTATGATTTAAGAACTGCATCCTCAGTTGATGAAGCTATCTCTATTTTAAATGTTTTTACCCCTGATATCTTATTAACAGATATTATTATGACCGGTAAAACCGGTTACGATTTGATTAATATTGTTAAATCAGACCCCAAACTTTCAACCATTTATATCGTGGTGCTTTCGGGAAATGCGGTTGAAACAGATAATATTGAGGAAGCTACTTCTAAGGGTGCTGACGGTTATCTAATCAGACCTATCTCTAATAAAGAATTGTTAGTAAGACTTAAAGGATTCTTAAAACATAAAAATTCACTTTTTGAATTAAAAGAAAAAAATAATCAATTATTCCATTTGTTCAACGAAAATGCCGACGCTATTCTTCTTGTTGATAAAAACGGTGCAATAAAATTTAGTAACAAACAAGCCGAAATACTTTTTGAGAAAAAACAGGAAGAGCTTTTAGGTTTAATGTTAGGTGAACCAATTGCTAATATCCACGGAACTCAAATTGAAATTGCAAACTCAAATTTAAATGTAAAATTTGCCGAAATCAGAACTAATAATATTTTGATTGCATTTATTTTAATTCTCTT